>DASSNI010000101.1:0-6407 GCA_035701385.1 Candidatus Limnocylindria bacterium
ATCGGCTCATTCCTGCGCGAGCTGGAGCCGATGCAGCCGAAGGCCGCGGAGGCCCTCCTGCACGAGGACCACCAGCTGGACCCGTTCGCCGCGCGCAACCTGGTCGCCTACCTGGGCGAGCAGCGCGAGACCACCGGCGCGCTGCCGACAGACCGGCAGCTGGTCATCGAGCGCTTCCGCGACGAGCTGGGTGACTGGCGGGTGTGCCTCCTTTCGCCGTTCGGCGGTCGCGTGCACGCGCCGTGGGCCATGGCCGTCGAGGCGCGTCTGGCCGAGGAGGGACGCCCGGTGCAGGCCATCTGGACCGATGACGGCATCGCGCTGCGGCTGCCGGACGCCAACGAGCCACCAGGCGAAGAGGTCTTCATGCTCGCCCCGGACGAGCTGGACGACGTCCTGATGAGCGCGCTCGGCGGCTCGGCCCTGTTTGCCGCCCACTTCCGCGAGAACGCGGCGCGCGCGCTGCTGCTGCCGCGCCGGCGGCCGGGTCAGCGCACCCCGTTGTGGATGCAGCGCCAGCGCTCCTCCGACCTGCTGACGGTCGCCAGCCGATATGGATCGTTCCCCATCATTCTGGAGACGTACCGCGAGATCCTGAGTGACGTCTTCGACGTGCCCGCCCTGAGGGAGGTGCTGAGCGGCATCCGGTCGCGCGTCATCCGCGTGGCGTCGGTCGAGACCCGATCCGCGTCCCCGTTCGCCACCGGGCTGCTGTTCGACTACGTGGGCACCTACCTCTACGAGGGTGACGCGCCGCTGGCCGAGCGCCGGGCCCAGGCCCTCTCCCTGGACCGCGAGCTGCTCGCCGAGCTGCTGGGTGCCGACGAGCTACGCGAGCTGCTCGACCCGGCGGCCACCACCGACCTCGAGCTGGAGCTGCAGGGGCTGGCCGGCGGCCGCCGTGCCCGCACGGTGGATGGCGTGCTCGACCTGCTGCGCCGGCTTGGCGACCTGCGCAGCGACGAGGTGGCCGCCCGCAGCGACCTGCCCGATCCCGACGTGGCGCTGGCCGGCCTGGAGCGCGACCGGCGCATCGTGCCGCTGCGGCTGGCCGGGGAGCCGCGCTGGATCGCCATCGAGGACGTGGCTCGTTACCGCGACGCCTTCGGGGCAAGCCCGCCACCCGGCGTGGCGGAGACGTGGCTGCAGCCAGCCGATCCCGCCGGGCCGCCGCCGCTCGACGCCCTGCTGCTGCGCTGGGCACGCACCCACACGCCGTTCACTGGCGCCGCGCCCGCGGCCCGCTGGGGCATCGCGCCGTCCCGCGTCCAGGAGCGTTTGCGCGCGCTGGTCGATGCCAGCGCCTTGCTGGAGGGCGCCTTCCGACCGGGCGGCACCGAGCATGAGTTTGCCGATGCGGACGTCCTGCGCGCGCTGCGCCGCCGCTCACTGGCACGCCTGCGGCGCGAGGTGGAACCGGTTCCCGCCGCGTCGTTCGGCCGCTTCCTGCCGGCATGGCATGGCATCGGCTCGCAGGCCGCCGGCCACGACCGGCTGCTGGAAGTCGTCGCACAGCTCGAGGGCTTCCCGATCCCGGCCTCCATCCTGGAGCGGGACATCCTGGCCGCGCGGGTGCGCGACTATTCGCCGAGGCTGCTGGATGAGCTGGGCGCCGCCGGCGAGGTGGTGTGGATTGGCCGTGGCCCACTGGGTCGCGACGACGGTCGCGTGGCCCTCTACCGCCGCGATCGGGCCGAGCTGCTCGCCTCGGCCGGCGCGTTCGAGCCCGGCGAGCGACCGGACGGTGAGCTGCACGCCGCGCTGCGCCAGCACCTGGAGCGACGTGGCGCCAGCTTCTTCGGAGCGCTGCGCATGGCGATTCCCGCCCGCACCGACGAGGAGCTGCTGGACGCGCTGTGGGATCTCGTCTGGTCCGGCGAGGTGACGAACGACACGTTCGGGGCGCTGCGCGCGCTGAACTTGCCGCGCACCCGCTCGCGCAGCTCGGGGCGCCCGGGCCGGCCGGCCGGCATGGGACCGCCGCGCGCCGCCGGCCGCTGGTCGCTCACCAACGACCTCGTGGGCGAGGGCCGCTCACCAACCGAGCGCGGACATGCGACCGCGCTGGCGCTGCTCGAGCGACACGGCGTGGTGACTCGCGAGGCGGTGCTGGCCGAAGGGTTGGCCGGCGGCTTCGCCGGCGTGTACGCGGTGCTGCGCGCCATGGAGGAGGCGGGTCGGGTGCGGCGCGGCTACTTCGTGGAGGGTCTCGGCGCGGCGCAGTTCGCCATGCCGGGGGCGGTGGACCGGCTGCGCGCCGAGCGGGACGTGGATCCGGAGGCTGGACCGCGCGTCCTGCTGCTGGCCGCCGCCGACCCGGCGCAGCCGTACGGCGCCACGCTGCCGTGGCCGCGCGATGACCAGGACGGCGAGCGGCTGCCCCTGCAGCGCGTGTCGGGCGCCTACGTGGTCCTGGTCGACGGGGCGGCCGCCCTCTACGTCGAGCGCGGCGGACGCGGACTGCTGACCCTTCCCGCGTTCGCCGATCCAGAGGTGGCCGGGCCGGCACTGGACGCGCTGCCGCGGCTGGTGGCAGCCGGTGGCCCGATGCGCGAGATTCGCATGGAGCGCGTCGATCGCCTGCCGCCGGCGGAGTCGGCGATCGCCGATCGCCTTCGCGAGCTGGGCTTCCGACCGAGCTACCGCTCCTGGCTGCTGCGGCCCCAGGCCGGGGCGGCGGCGCGGACGCGATAGGGATCCGAACACAAAGAAACGTCCCGTAGGAACCTTGCCCGACCCCGTTGATGCAATCTCGGGACTCGTGCCCGGCTCCTCCGGGACAAGAACTAGATTAGGGTCGTCCCCACCGCACCTCAACCCACTTCTCCACGAATTTCCGGGCAGGGTGGCCGAGTTGTCCACAGGCCGTCCACAGGTTGGGGATGCTGGCGAGGCGGTCCCCCGCGTGGGCACAGCGGTAGGCGTCAGAGGCCTTCGTGCAGCCGCGCTGCACGGCCGCACGCAGATGCCTGACCACAGGCGGGATGGGCGAGGACGCCGGTGCCGTCCCGGAGGGGAGGGCAGGCGTCAGGCCAGCTCGACGACCTCGCGGTAGTGCGGCAGGTGCACCTCCAGGCCCAGGTCGGCGCGGATGCGCTCGGCGAAGGCGGAGGTCGCGTCCGGGTCGCCGTGGACCAGGAAGACACGCTTTGGCCGGCCGTTGGGCGCATCGGCTCCGGCCCCATCGGCTCCGGCAGCGAAGTGCCCGAGCCAGGCGCTCAGCTCGTTCTCGTCGGCGTGGGCCGAGAATCCCGAGATCGAGACCACCCGGCAGCGCACCTCGTACTCCTCGTGGTCGATGCGCGCCGTCTTGCCGCCCGTCTGCAGGTGGCGGCCAAGCGTGCCCTCCGCCTGGTAGCCGATGAAAAGCAGCGTGCAGCCCGGATCGGGGAGGAAGTCCTTGAGGTGGTGCATGATCCGGCCGCCGGTCAGCATGCCGGAGCTGGCGACGACCATCATCGGCCGCGGCTGGGTGCGGATCGACTTCGACTCGTCCACGGAGTTGGTGTACTGCTCGCCGGGGTACGTCAGCGGCGAGTCGCCGGAGCGCAGCAGCTCGGCGGTCTCCTCGTCGTAGACCTCGGGATGGCGGAGGTAGACGTCGCTGGCCCGTGACGCCATCGGCGAGTCCAGGTAGAGGGGCAGGTGCGGGATGCGCCCGTCGCGCAGCAGCTCGTCCAGCACCCAGACGAGCTCCTGGGTGCGGCCGATGGCGAAGGACGGCACCAGCAGCACGCCACGCGAATCGGCCACGCCATGGATGGCGGCCACCAGCTCCTCCACGGCCTTCTCGTGGGGAGCGTGCTCGCGGTTGCCGTACGTGGACTCCACCAGGACGTAGTTCGCATGGCTGATGGGCGTCGGGTCGGCCACGATCGGCGTCTGGCTGCGTCCCAGGTCGCCGGAGAAGACGACGGTCGTGGTGGCGTCGCCATCGGCCAGCCGCAGCTCGATGATGGCCGAGCCCAGGATGTGCCCGGCGTCGTGGAACACCGCCTGGACGCCTGGGGCGACCTCGGTGACTTCGCCGTAGCGAACGGCGTGGAACTGCCGCACCGTCTGGTCCACATCACGCTCGTCGTACAGGGCGGCCTGGGTCATGGTCATGCCGCTCGGCTGGGCGCCGCGGAGCTGGTCCGGCATGCCCTCGTCGTCGCGCGGCTCTTCCACGGCCTCCTCCGACTCGAGCTCGGCGTCGGCAGCGGCCGCCTGCTCGGGGTGCTTGCGGCGCCATCGGGCCTCCGCCTCGCCCTGCAGCTTGGCGGCGTCGCGCAGCACGATCTCGGTCAGGTCGGCGGTCGCCCCGGTGGTGAAGATCGGCCCGTGGTAGCCCGCCTTGACGAGCGCCGGGATGCGGCCGCAGTGGTCCAGGTGGGCGTGGGTCAGCAGCAGGGCATCCAGGCTGCCCGGCTCGAAGGCAAAGCCGATGCGGTTGCGGCTGACCTCTTCCGGCGAGCCCTGGAACATGCCGCAGTCGACCAGGATCCGGCGCCCGCCGGACGTGACCAGGAACTGCGAGCCCGTCACCGTGCCCACCGCGCCCAGGAACTGAATCTGGATCGTCATCGTTTCCGAGTATGGCCGATGCCCCCGTATCATCGGGGTGATGGCCTTCCCGATACCTCCTCCCATCGAGCCGATGCTTGCCAAGCCCACGCCAGAGCTGCCCGTCGGCGACGGGTGGCGCTACGAGCCGAAGTGGGATGGCTTCCGGGCCCTCGTCTTCCGCGATGGGCCGGAGGTCTACCTGCAATCGCGGGACCTGAAGCCGCTGGACCGATACTTCCCGGAGCTGCTCGAGCCCCTGCGCGCCGTGGGCGGACCGAAGGCGCGCTTCGTGCTGGACGGGGAGATCGTCATCGCGCGCGACGGCGAGCTCCAGTTCGAGTCGCTGCTGCTGCGCATTCATCCTGCCGCCTCCCGGGTAGCGATGCTCGCCGCCGAGACGCCGTCCTCGTTCGTCGCCTTCGATTGCCTGGCGTCCGGCGACCGCGACCTGCGTGACGCGCCGCTCGACGACCGCCGCGCCGCCCTGGAAGGCCTGATGGCCGGCGCCCCCGAGTCCGTGCTTCTCACCCCCGCGACCGCCGATCCCGCCATCGCGCGCGAGTGGTTCGACGTGTTCGAGGGCGCCGGCCTCGACGGCGTGGTCGCCAAGCGCCACGACGGGCGCTACCTGCCCGGCAAGCGGGAGATGGCCAAGATCAAGCACCAGCGCACTGCCGACTGCGTCGTCGCCGGCTTCCGCTGGCACAAGAACGGGCCGGGCACCATGATCGGCTCGCTGCTGCTGGGCCTGTGGAACGACGCCGGCCAGCTGCAGCACGTGGGCGTCACCTCCTCGTTCACCATGGACAGGCGCCGGGAGCTGGTGGCGTTCCTGGAGCCGTATCGCAAGGACGCGCTGGCGGACCATCCATGGAAGGACTGGAAGGAGTTCGAGGCGCAGTGGGAGGGCAAGCGCATGCCCGGCGCCGGGTCTCGCTGGAACCGCGGCAAGGACCTGTCATGGGAGCCGCTGCGCCCCGAGCTGGTGTGCGAGGTGGCCTTCGACCACCTCCAGGGCGACCGCTTCCGCCACGGCACCACGTTCAAGCGCTGGCGGCACGACAAGTCGCCCGCCGACTGCCGCTACGACCAGCTGGAGGAAACGCCCCCCGCCCTGCTGGCCGATCTCTTCGGCTGACTGATGGGGGGCGGTCCCAAACCCAGACTGAGGCCGCCCCGTGCGTCAGGCCCGACGATCAGGCAGGCGTCGGCTCACGCGTCCGGTCGCGCGTCATGTAGCGCGCCACCAGCACGATCACCCCGCCAATGAGGTAGCTGACCAGCACCTCGTCGAACGACAGGCCGTCGATGTTCGGTTGCAGCTCCACCTCGGTGGCCCAGCCGAACCACACCTCGCTGACGATCAGGCCCAGCAGTAACGCTCCGACGGTGGCCACGACTCCGGCCCACCAGGCGCCACGTCCCAGGAACGCGAGCTGGGTGAACGCCCCGAAGGCCAGGGACATCGCGACGAGCAGCGCCAGGCCCTGCGCTCCGAGATCCCATTGCACGGTTCTCACCTCCCTGCCAGAACCCGGGGCACTCGACCCCGTGCAGCACGAGCGTGAGTCGAGACGGGCACGAGCGCCAGTGCCACGTGGCACTGCACCGGGTGCCCTCCGGCGCGTACGTGGCTTTCGCTTTCGGGGAAAGAATCTTTCGGGCGAGACGAGTTTTCCGCCCTGACGGCCTGGTCGCTAGACTCGACCTTCCCCGCCCCCAAGAGGATGCCGCTGTCGTGACTGCCGATCAGATCGACCCCAACGCCGCCATCAACGCGATTGCCGATCGCTTCTTCGAGGGCGTGCTCGAACGCGACCCGATCTTCGCCACCATCCTGGGCGACGACCGCTATGACG
>DASSNI010000102.1:0-15881 GCA_035701385.1 Candidatus Limnocylindria bacterium
CACCTCGCCGAGGTCGATGCCCTCCAGCAGGATGGCCATGTCCTCCACCGTGTCGATCGGCACTCCGACCCGGCCGACCTCGCCGGCGGCCATCGGCGCGTCGCTGTCGTAGCCCATCTGGGTCGGCAGGTCGAATGCCACGCTGAGGCCGGACTGACCGCGCTCCAGGAGGTAGCGGAAGCGGCGGTTCGTCTCCTCCGCCGATCCGAAGCCGGCGTATTGGCGCATGGTCCACAGCCGTCCGGCGTAGCCGGTGGCATGGATGCCGCGGGTGAACGGGAACTCGCCCGGTTCCCCGAGGCTTCTCTCGGGGTCGAAGCCCTCCAGGTCCGCCGGCCGGTAGACCGGCTTGATCTCCACGCCGGAGGTCGAGCGACGGCTGGGCGCGGGACGCTGCTCGGCGGGGCTCACGCGCTCGATTGTACCGACGCCCGCCTGCCGTCCCGCTCTACTCGAGCCGCAGCAGCACCACGCCGGCCGCCACCGGCTGCCCCGCGGCCACGGCGATGTCGCCCACCCGGCCGTCGCGTGGGGCGCGTACCTCGTTCTGCATCTTCATGGCCTCGATGGTGAGCAGGGAGCTGCCAGCGGCGACGTCGTGACCGACCTCGACGTGCACGGCCACCACCAGGCCCGGCAGCGTGCTGCGGATGTCGAGCGGGCCGCCGGCCTTGGCTCCCGCCTCGCGTGCCTGGGCCAGGGTCCGCTCCCGCCAGCTCTGCACGCTGACCGGGACGCGCCGGCCGTGCAGCACGACGTGCCACTGGGTGCCGGCTCCCTCAACCGCCACGATCAGGCTCTCGTCGCCGCGGGCGAGGCGGCCGATCCCCCGCTGCCGGTCGATCCATGCGAAGGTCCAGTCCTTGGCCGGCTCGGCAGGCCCTTCGCCGATGGTGACAGTGAGATCGCTCACCGGCGGAGCGCCTCGCTGCGCGCGGTCCTCGACCAGGGGCTGACGCCGTCCACCGCGACTGGCTGTCCTGTGGGCTGCGCATCCGCGTCCGCCCTGGCGGACTGAGCCGCCAGCGCGACCAGGCCGCGCTCTTCCGCGGTGAGCGGTGGGCCATTCTGCCAGCGATCAGCGACCAGCCCGGTGTGATAGTCGCCGGAGACGAACTCGGGTTGCTCGACCAGCCAGCGGTGGAAGCCCAGGTCGGTCTGCACGCCCGCGACCAGCGTCTCGTCCAGCGCGCGGCGCAGGCGTGCCACGGCCGCCGGTCGGTCGCCGGCATGAACCATGACCTTGGCCAACAGCGGGTCGTACTCGGTGGTCAGCGGCCCCTCCGTCACGGCGTGGTCCACGCGCACGCCGGGGCCCTCCGGCGGACGCCAAGCCGTCACCGCGCCGGCCACCGGCCCGAAGCCGTTCCACGGGTCCTCGGCGTACATGCGCACCTCGATGGCATGCCCCCGTGGCTCCGGCTGCAGCATTTCGGCCGGTAGCCGCTCCCCCGCCGCAATGCGGATCTGCCAGGCGACCAGGTCGAGCCCGGTTACGAGCTCCGTGACGCCATGCTCGACCTGCAGGCGGGTGTTCATCTCCAGGAAGTAGTGGCTGCCGTCCGCGTCGACCAGGAACTCGACGGTTGCCGCGTTGTGGAAGTCGACGGTGCCGGCGACCTTCCGCGCGCTGTCGAACAGCCGCTCGCGCAGGCCCGGGTCGACGGCGGGCGAAGGCGTCTCCTCGACGAGCTTCTGGTGGCGCCGCTGGACCGAGCAGTCCCGCTCCCCCAGGCATGCGAGATTGCCATGCCGGTCGCCGAGCAGCTGCACCTCGACGTGACGGGCGGGGTGCACCAGCCGCTCCAGGTACAGGGTCCCGTCGCCGAACGCAGAGTGCGCCTCGCGGGCGGCGCTGCGCATTGCGTCGGGAAGGTCCTCGACCCGGTCGACCCGGCGCATCCCCCGACCACCCCCGCCCGCCGCCGCCTTCAGCATCAGCGGCAGCCCCAGCGACGCCATGTCCGCCTGCGCGCCGGCATCCAGCGCGACCAGCAGCCCGGGCACGACCGGCACGCCGGCCTGGCTGGCGGATCGGCGGGCGGCCAGCTTGTTGCCAAGAGCCTCCTGGGTCGCCGGCGGTGGGCCGATCCAGGTCAGCCCGGCGGCCTCCACCGCGCGCGCGAAGTCGGCGTTCTCGGACAGGAACCCGTAGCCGGGGTGGACGGCATCGGCCCCGGTCATCCGGGCGGCATCCAGGATGGCGTCGACGTTCAGGTACGAGGCCGATGGCGCCGCAGGCCCGATGCGGACCGCCACATCGGCCGCCTCGGCATGCCGGGCGGCCGCATCGGCGTCGGAGTAGATGGCGATGCTGACGATGCCCATCTCGCGGCAGGCGCGGATGACGCGGACCGCGATCTCGCCCCGGTTGGCGACCAGCACGCGCCGGATCCCGTCAGCTGCCCCACTGTCTTTGCGCACGGACAGCCGGCTCAGAGCGGAATGTTGCCGTGCTTCTTGGGCGGGACCGACTGGCGCTTGGTGGCCAGCAGCCGTAGCGCACCAGCCACCCGGCTGCGGGTTTCCGACGGCAGGATCACCTCGTCGACGTAGCCGCGTGCAGCAGCGAGGTATGGATTCGCCAACCGCTGCTGGTAGTCGGCCACCAGTCGCTGTCGCTCCGCATCCGGATCGTCGGCCGCCGCCAGGCGGTCGCGGAAGATGATGTTCACCGCGCCCTCGACGCCCATCACCGCGATCTCGGCGGTCGGCCATGCGTAGTTCAGGTCGCCGCGCACGTGCTTGCTGCTCATGACGTCGTACGCGCCGCCGTATGCCTTGCGGGTGATGACCGTCACCTTCGGCACCGTGGCCTCGCAGTACGCATACAGCAGCTTCGCGCCGTGGCGAATGATGCCGCGATGCTCCTGGTCGACGCCCGGCAGGAACCCGGGCACGTCGACCAGCGTGATGAGCGGAATGTTGAAGCAGTCGCAGAAGCGCACGAAGCGCGCAGCCTTGTCGGACGAGTCGATGTCCAGCACGCCGGCCAGCACCTCCGGCTGCTGAGCCACCACGCCGACGCTGCGGCCCTCTACCCGCGCGAAGCCGCAGATGATGTTCCGCGCGAAATGCTCGTGCACCTCTGTGAACGAGCCGGCGTCGACTATGCCGCGGATCACGGAGTGCATGTCGTACGCCTGCTGCGGCGAGTCCGGAATGAGGGCATCCAGCGCATCGGCGCTGACGTCCGGCTCCGACCATTCGGCCGCCTGCGGAGCGGGGTCGACGTTGTTCGACGGCCAGTACCCGATCAGCGTCCGTGCCAGCTCGATGGCCTGCGCCTCGCCCGCCGCCAGGAACTGCGCCACGCCGCTGGTCTCGTTGTGGATGCGCGCGCCACCCAGCCCCTCGAAATCGATCTCCTCGTGCGTGACCGTCTTCACCACGTTCGGCCCGGTGACGAACATGTAGCTCGAGCCGTCGACCATGATCGTGAAGTCGGTGATCGCCGGCGAGTACACTGCCCCGCCGGCGCACGGGCCCAGCACCAGCGACAGCTGGGGAATGACGCCTGAGACCAGCGTGTTGCGCAGGAAGATGTCGGCGTAGCCACCCAGCGACACAACGCCTTCCTGGATGCGCGCCCCGCCGGAGTCCGACAGGCCGATGATCGGCGCCCCGTTTTCCAGCGCCAGGTCCATGACCTTCACGATCTTCTCTGCGTGCGCCTCCGACAGCGAGCCACCGAACACCGTGAAGTCCTGGGCGTAGACGAACACCACGCGGCCATCGATGCGTCCGTGACCGGTCACCACGCCATCGCCCAGGTAGCGCTCCTGGTCGATGCCGAAGTCGGTGGCCCGATGCGTCACGAACGCGTCCAGCTCCGTGAAGCTTCCCTCGTCGAGCAGCAGCTCGAGCCGTTCTCGCGCCGTCAGCTTGCCGCGCTCATGCTGCTGGTCGATGCGACGCTGTCCGCCGCCGAGCATCGCCTCTTCGCGCAGCTGGGCCAGGCGCGCCAGCTTGTCGGCCGTCGACAACGGATGTCCTCCGTGGATTGGTGGGCCCAGCAGGGATCGAACCTGCGACCAGCCGGTTATGAGCCGGATGCTCTAACCACTGAGCTATGGGCCCGGGAATGGTGGACAACTTCGAGTATACGGGCTCGTCTTTGCACAAAGACATCGACACCGCGCGCCTTTGTGGATAACCCGGATGACCCGTCAGCGGACCCGCGTCTATCATCGAACCCGGTCGCGTCCGCGACGCTCGCCTCCCCCATCGACGCAACGAAGGGTGATCCGTTGACCAAGGTAATCTCCATTGCCAACCAGAAGGGCGGTGTCGGGAAGACGACGACGTCCATCAATTTGGGCGGCGCGCTGGCAGAGCTCGGCTATCGGGTCCTGTGCGTCGACATGGATCCGCAGGCCAACCTGACGGTCGGCCTTGGCGTGTCGCTGTCCGATGTCCGCGTCTCGATGGCCGACGTCCTGTCCGAGGACCGCGTGCCGTTCGACGAGATCGTCCGCACCACCGAGATGCCCGGGCTGTCGGTGGCGCCGGCGACGCTTGAGCTGGCGTCGACCGAGGTGGAGCTGTTCACCGCCATCGGCCGCGAGATGGTCCTGCGCGACGCACTGGCCGGCTGGGCCGAGCGGCAGTTCGACGTGATCATCATCGACTGCCCACCGACCCTGGGACTGCTGACCATCAATTCACTCGTGGCCAGCAGCCGGGTCATCATCCCGGTCCAGACCCAGTACTACGCCATCAAGGGCCTCACCGCCCTCATCAAGGTGATCAACACCATCAAGCTGAAGCTGAACCACGACCTGGAGATCCTCGGGCTGCTGGCCACGTTCTTCGACGGGCGGACCGTTCTTGCCCGCGAGATGCTGGCAAACCTGCGGGAGCTGGGGGACCATCGGGTCTTCAACACCATGATCAAGAACACGGTGAAACTCGGCGAGGCGCCGCTGACCGGAAAGCCGGTGACCGAGTACGCCACCAACTCAGCCGCCGCGCGTGCCTTCCGCGAGCTGGCCCGGGAGGTGATCGAGCTTGGGTAGCAAGGGACCGGCATTCCGCGAGAACATCCATCGCCTCTTCGACGAGGCGCAGGCGACCGACCTGGGGCCGGGCATCGTCTCGCTGATCGAGTCACGCGCCACGCGCGCGCAGATCCGCGAGGTGCCGGTGGAGAAGATCCTGCCGAACCCGGCACAGCCACGCCTCTCCTACGAGGAGGACTCGCTCACCGAGCTGGCCGATTCGATACGCGAGCACGGCGTGCTGCAGCCGATCCTGGTGCGACCGGTGGGATCGCAGTACGAGCTGATCGCCGGCGAGCGCAGATGGCGCGCGTCACGCCTGGCGCAGCGGGAGACGATCCCGGCCATCGTCGCCGAGTTCGACGAGGAGACCGCGCTCGAGGTATCGATCATCGAGAACCTCCAGCGCGAGGATGTCTCGCCGCTGGAGGAAGCGGCCATGTTCCGCAAGATGACCGACCTCGGCTACTCGGTCCGCCAGCTGGCGCAGAAGATCGGCAAGGACAAGGGCTACGTCGAGAACCGGATGCGCCTGGCTGATGCGCCGCCCGAGATTCGCGAACTGGTGTCCGTGCGCAAAGACACGTTGAGCCACGCCTACGAGCTGATGCGCATCAGCGACGAGCGCACCCGACGACGACTCGCCAAGAAGGTGGCGGCCGGCGAGCTGACATTGGCCAAGCTTCGCGTCCTGACCGGCAGCGCGCCGGAGGGCGAGGGCGACAAGCCGAAGCGTCGGGCGAAGACGGTGGCCGGTGAGGTAGCGGTCGCCAAGGCGGCTCGCGCCGCAGATGACGCCCTGCACAACAACCGGGGCAAGCTGGCCGACGCGGTGGACGAGCTGGTGGACCTCCTGCGCCAGCCGGAGGTCATCGAGCAGATCCCGGACACCAACCGGGACAACCTGGCGCGCTACCTGACGGTGACGAAGCTCAAGCTCGAGAACGCCATCGCCATCATCCGGGCCAGCCGCGAGCCTGCCTGAGCCGATCCCCCGCTCCCGGGTCAGGGGGTGTAGCTCATCACCTCGCGGTGGTCGACGAGGAAGTCGATCAGCTTGCTGCGCGCGTCCGGCGCGATGGCGCGCAGGCCGGTGATCGCCCGCGGCAGCTCGAAGATGGGCGCTGCCAGGTTGCCGGCAGTGTCGATGCCAACCACGTGGTCCGGTCCGCCGCCGACCAGGAAGACGCGCTGGAAGCCGCGCGCGTCGAGCCCTGCCGCCCGGCAGAAGGCGGCGATCGCCGTGCCGACGCCCCGGCGCTTGGCGAAGTCGACGATCAGGTCCGCCGCCCAACGGTCGACCTGCTCGTCCGTCTGGTCCTCGACCATCGACCGGTAGCCCTGGGCGGTGTCCGTCTGCATGGGCCGATTCTAGCGGCCGCCCCGTCGGCGATTGGCTATCCTGCCCGCATGCTGAACCAGCCGGCGGACCCACGCACCGAGGACACCATCGTCTTCAGCCTCCTGCGCGGGCCGCGCGAGGGCGGCCAGCCCCAGGTCGTCGGCACCGCCACCTTCTCCGATGGGCGGACGACCGTCGACGCACCCGAGGCGGTTGCCGTCGCCGTCGAGGAGCTGCTGCAGCGACCATTCGTCGACCGGGTGCAGGCCGATGAGCGGCCCCGCGGCTACCGCCGCAGTGGGCGCGGCATGGTGGACATGCTGGTGCCCGGCATGCCGGAGCACTTCATCGCCCGCATGCGCGGCCTGTGGCTCGCCTACCCCGATGGCACGGTGGTGACGGCCCAGGAGGCATCGGCCACCCATCCGACCGGGCGCACGCCCGTGCTGGAGCGCGTGGAGACCGGCCCGGCGGTGGTCGATCCGGCGGTCCGGCGGGCGACCCTGGCGGAGAGCACTGCCATCCTCAACACCCGGCCGCTGGTCCAGGGCAATGACCCGCTGCCCGGCCTGCGGGATCCGTCGGAGCGCCGCGGCGTGTCGCGGACCGACTGCGGCTGGATCTGCTGAGCCGGGCAGGGTCATAGATTTGCGCAGTTTCGGCGCGCGGGCTCACCCGGAACGCCGGCGGCTGGGTATGATGCGGCCATGTCACTGAAGCGCTACATGATCCTGCCGATCGTGATCGCCATCGTCGGCGGGGTGTACTGGTGGTTCAGCTATGAGATGGCCGGCACGGTGATGCTGCTGGTGTTCGCGGGCGCGATGGCCGTCATGGGCTGGATCCTGCTCCCCACCCTTGACAACGTGGGCCCAACGGCGCCGGTAGATCCCGACTTCGAGGATCCCGGCCGCTAGCCAAGCCGCTCCGGGTTCCGGTCACCGGAGGTTCCGGTGACAGAGGTTCCGGGCACAGAGACGCCGGGCAACTGTGGCTGCCCTGGCGAGAGACTCGCCAACACAGGTGCCCGGCTCAACTCTTCTAACGGGCGACTCCCCGGCGCGTTAGTGGGCGGGGCTGTCCGAAATCCGACAACCGATCGCGTCCGCTCAACGGATGCCGGTGTCGTAGGCGATGCTGACCGGCTCGCGCAGTCCCGCCGCCGGCACGCGCAGCTCCTGCTCGGACGCCGTGCCCATCAGGCCATCCACCGGCTGCGGCACGAGCACGTAGTCGCCCGGCACCAGCCTCAGCTCGAATGAGCCGTCAGCGGCCGACGTAACCTCGGCCACCTGCCTGCCGTCGCCGTCCAGCACCCTGATCACCGCGCCGTCCACCGGCCGGTCGGCACAGGCCGGGTCGGGTGGCTGGGTGACCACGGGGCAGGTCGGACCGGCAGTGACGACACCGGCGATCGCCACCGTCGCGCCCTCCGAGCCGCTTGCCGATGATGCGCCGCTGGTAGGCGACCCGCCCGACGGCGTGCATGCCGCAAGCACCAGAAGCAGCAAAGCAGTCATGAGACGTGCAGCCATTGCAGTGCACATGGTGACCGGACGCGCTGGGTGGCGGAGGGGTTCCCGGCCGCGTGCTAGGCTCGCGACGGCGGCCAGCCGGCCGACCGCACGCGAGGAAGAGGGACGTGTCACAGGACTTCTTTGCCGATGTCGAGGGGCCAATCCGCTACGCCGGCCTCCGCTCCGACGACCCGCTGAGCTTCAAGGTCTACGACCCGGACCGCGTGGTCGGCGGCCGCCGCATGGCCGACCAGCTGCGCGTCGCCGTCTGCCTCTGGCACTCCTTCAACTGGCCAGGCTCGGACGTGTTCGGCAGCGGGACGTTCGACCGCCCGTGGCTGGCCGGCGGCCTGGATCCGATGGATGCGGCGCGGGACAAGGTCGCCGCCGCCTTCGAGTTCATCGGCAAGCTGGGCGCGCCCTTCTTCACCTTCCCCGACCGCGACGTGGCGCCGGAGGGGGCCACCTACCGGGAGACGCAGGCGAACCTGCAGGCCATGGTGGACCGCATCGGCAAGGAGATGGAGCGCACCGGCGCCCGCCTGCTGTGGGGCACCGCCAACCTGTTCAGCCACCCGCGCTACGCGGCAGGGGCGTCGACCAACCCCGATCCGGAGGTCTTTGCCTACGCCGCCGCGCAGGTGCGCGACATGCTCGAGGCCACCCATCGGCTCGGAGGCGCCAACTACGTCCTGTGGGGCGGCCGGGAGGGCTACGAGTCGCTGCTGAACACCGACCTGGCGCGCGAGGAGCGGCAGTTCGCCCGGTTCCTGCAGCTCGTCGCCGAGCACAAGCACCGCATCGGCTTCGAGGGAACGCTGCTGATCGAGCCCAAGCCGCAGGAGCCGACCAAGCACCAGTACGACTACGACACCGCCACCGTCCACGGCTTCCTGGCGCGCCACGGGCTGGAGGGCGAGTACCGGGTGAACCTGGAGGTCAACCACGCCACGCTGGCCGGCCACAGCTTCCATCACGAGGTGGCGACCGCCATCGCGCTGGGCTGTTTCGGCAGCGTGGACGTGAACCGCGGCGACTACCAGAACGGCTGGGACACCGACCAGTTCCCGAACTCGGTCGACGAGCTGGCGCTGGCGCTGCACGAGATCCTGGGCGCCGGTGGCTTCACGACCGGCGGCTTCAACTTCGACACCAAGCTGCGCCGCCAGAGCATGGACCGATACGACCTCTTCCACGCGCACATCGGCGGCATGGACACCCTCGCCCGTGCCCTGCTGGTGGCCGATGCGATGGTCCAGCGCGGCTCACTCACCGGCGAGCGGGAGCGCCGCTACGCCGCATGGAGCGATGGGCTCGGCGCGCAGATCCTGGACGGCGGGGCATCGCTGGCCGACCTGGCAGATCGGGTGGTCGAGGGTGGGATCGACCCGGCGCCGGTGTCCGGGCGGCAGGAGCAGCTGGAGAACGTGGTCAACCAGGCGATCTGGTCGGCCGACTCGTCGCGCGACTAGATCTGGAGCTCGGCCAGCTCCTCGCTCGACGCTTCCTCGGGCTTCTTGCCCAGGATGATCATGGCCAGCACGTCGTCCGGCGTGACCTTGTCCTTCTCGACGATGTCGACGATCTTGCCGTGGTACATGACGCCGATCCGGTCGGAGAGGTCGAAGACGTCGTGGATGTCGTGGCTGATCAGGAAGATGCCGAGTCCGTCGTCCTTCAGCTGCTTGATCAGTTCGCGGACCTGGGCCGTCTCCGCCGGGCCGAGCGCCGCCGTGGGCTCGTCCATGATCAGCAGCCTGGCGTTGAAGTGCACCGCCCGGCCGATGGCCACCGACTGCCGCTGCCCGCCGGACAGTGACATGACCGCCGCCTTGAAGTTCTTGAAGCGCGGGTTGAGGCGCTGCATGACCTTGCGGGTGGCCGACTCCATGGCGGCGTCGTCAAGCGTGCCGACGCCGTTCACCAGCTCGCGGCCCAGGAACACGTTGGCCGGCGCGTCCAGGTTGTCCGCCAGCGCCAGCGTCTGGTAGATGCACTCGATGCCGTAGGCCTTGGCGTCGCGCGGGCTGTTGATGGTCACCGGCCTGCCGTCGATGCGGATCTCGCCGGAGTCAGCCGGCTGTGCGCCGGCCAGCACCTTCATGAGCGTCGACTTGCCGGCGCCGTTTCCCCCGACCAGGCCGACGATTTCTCCCTCGTGGACGTCGATGTGCACCCCGTCGACGGCATGCACGCCGCCGAAGGAGACGCGGATGTTGTCCATGGCAGCCAGCGGCACGCCCCGGCTGGGCTCCGTCGACGGAATCTGCTCAGCGACCATGGTTTCTGATTCTCCCTACCCGCGGCGCCGGCGCAGCAGCGCGTCGAGACCCACCGCCGCCACCAGCACGATGCCCACCACGATGTCCTGCGTCGGCGCCTCGACGTGGAGCAGCAGCATGCCCGAGCGCAGTGACTGCATGACGACCGCGCCAAGGACGGCGCCCGGGATGGAGCCGATGCCGCCGGAGAACGAGGTGCCGCCGATGACCGCCGCAGAGATGACGTCGAGCTCGTTCTGCACGCCGAGCCCGGTGACCGCGGCGTTCAGGCGGGCGGTCTGGATGGCGGCACTGACCGCGCACAGGACGCCCATCAGGCCGAAGACCAGCATCAGCGTGCGGCGGGTGTTAATGCCGCCCAGCCGGGCGGCCTCCGGGTTGCCCCCCATGGCGAAGACGTTGCGACCGAAGCGCCGCCGGGTGGCGATGTAGGACATCACGATGGTGACCACGATCATGATCAGCACCGGGATGGCGATGCCGGTGGGAATGATCAGCCCACCCGGCGGCGGCGTGATGCCGTGGTCCTCGGCGTACTGGGCTGCCAGGTTGGCCGGCCACGGGTACGCGTTGCTGACCCACACCGCGCCGAGCACCGCTCCGCACAGCACGATGGCCAGCGCGGCCTCGGCCCATATCGGCCGCATCGGGAAGCCGTAGCGCCGCTTGCGCCGCCGCGAGAACCACAGCGACAGGAGGATGACCACGCAGCCGATGATGCCCACGATCCAGCTGGGCCACTCGCCGATGGAGCCCGTCGGCCCGCCGCCCAGCAGCCGATAGGTCGAGTCCATGGGCGCCAGCGTCTGGCCGTCGGCGTACGAGAAGATGAGGCCGCGCCAGACGAGCAGCCCGCCCAGGGTGACGATGAACGACGGGACGCCCCCGTAGGCCGTCACGAAGCCCTGCAGGCCGCCCACCACCGCGCCGAGTAGCAGGCCGGCGAGCACCGTCAGGATCCAGGTGTACGGCTGCTCCAGGCCGACGCCCAGCCCGTCCGGGATCCAGAAGATCTGGATCATGGCCATGGTGTAGCCCAGGAAGCCCAGGAGGGAGCCGACCGACAGGTCGATGTTGCGCGACACGATGACCAGCACCATGCCGGTGGCCATGATCGCGATGGAGGCGCTCTGGACCGACAGGTTCCAGAGGTTGCGCGCCGTCAGGAACGCGCCGCCGGAGACGATGTTGAAGCCGACCCAGATGATGACCAGGGCCACCAGCATGCCCAGCAGGCGGGTATCGATGTCCGCCACCCGGATGCCGGCCGTGGCCGCCTGCGACACACGGCTAAGCGCGCCCCGAAGTCGGTCGAGCGGGCTCATGCGCGCGGGAGTCGAAATCTCGGACATGCCGGCTCCTGGTGAGCGGCCCTGGGCCGTGTGGTTGCCCTGCGCCCGCCGACGGACGGCGGGCGCAGGACCCTTGTTCAGCTACCCGTAAGGCTTACGGGCAGGCGGCCACCGATCCGGCCTCCACGCCCTGGCACAGGTCCTCGGGCGTGATCCAGTCGGCATCGAGCACCACGTCCAGGTTGTCCTGGGTGATGGCGATGGGGTCGAGCAGGATCGAGGTCAGCGTGTTGCCACCCGGGCTGTCGAAGGTGGTGGTGTCGGCAACGGCCGCGATGTCCGGGTTCCCGCACAGCTGCGCGGCAGCCTCACCGGCTGCACGACCCAGCTCGCGAGCGTCCTTCCAGACGTCCACCGTCTGCGTGCCGAGCGCCACGCGGTTCAGAGCGGCGATGTCGCCGTCCTGGCCCGAGACCGGAACCTGTCCGGCGAGGCCCTGGGCCTCGAGTGCGGCAACCACGCCACCGGCCATGCCGTCATTCTCGGACAGCACCGCGTCGACGTTGTTGTCGTTCTCGGTCAGGAACTGCTCCATCTCGGTCTGCGCGAGGGCCGGATCCCAGTTGTCGGTGTACGTCTCGCCGACGATGGTGATGGTGTCGCTGCTCTCGCCCTCGGCGGGAACACCGGCGTTCACATAGCCCTGGCGCAGGAAGTCGGAGTTTGCATCCGCGCCATTGCCCTTGATGATCACGAAGTTGCCTTCGGAGACCTGCTCGAGCACGGCCTCGGCCTGCATCTCGCCCACCCGGACGTTGTCGAAGCTGACGTACAGGGCGTCCTCCGACTCGATCAGGCGGTCATAGCCGATCACCGGCACGCCCTGGTCCACCGCGGCCTGCACGGACGGCAGGATGGTCTCGGTGTTCTGGGCGAGGATGATCAGCACGTCGGCCCCCTGCGACAGCAGGTTCTCGATGTCGGTGGCCTGCTGCTCCTCCGAGGAGCCGGCATCGGCCGAGATGTACTGCGCGCCGACCTCTTCGAGCGCGGCCTTGATGTTGGGCTCGTCACGGAGCGCCCAACGCTCTTCCTGGTAGTTATTCCACGACACCGCCACGGTGCAGTCGGCGGTCCCGCCGGTGCTGCCGCCGGCGCTGGCCGACGACGTGGCGCTGCTGCCGGGCGTGCACGCCGCCAGCACGATGGTGACGACGGCCCCGAGGGCCGCGAGTCTGGGAATGCGCATGGATCAGCTTCCTCCTCCGATGATGACTCGAACCCGCGAGGGTGCCCCGCGATAGGCTACATCGTTGTCAAGCCCCTTCGATCGAGTCGCGACCCCCCACCAACCTGCCCTGGTCATGCGCTCTTCAACCGAAGCGGCCTCGTCCGGGGGCTGAGCCAGGCCGCCGGATCCGCAAGGAAAGGCTCGAACGCGAGCTCCGCCGCGCCGATCACCGTGACCTCGGGACCGAGCGAGGTGGGCATGACCTTTACCACCTCGCGCGAAGCCCTGAGAGCGCGTCGATCAAGAGCCGATTGAATGTCTGGCGCCACGACGGGCGCCATGCGAGCGAACACTCCACCCAGCACTACCAGGGTGGGATTGAACACGTTCACCAGGCCCGCAAGGCCGATGCCCAGCCAGGTTCCGGTCTCGCGCACCGCCCCCAGCTCCTCAGGCGACCCGTTCTCGGCGGCGGCGATGATCGCGTCCACCGCCGCACTGCCGCTGGCTGTGCCGCTGCCGGCCCGGCGCAGCAGCGCCCGCTCGCCGACCTCCGTCTCCCAGCAGCCGGTCGATCCGCAGCGGCATTCGATGCCCGCCGGGTTGACGGGGAGGTGGCCGACCTCGCCGGCATAGCCCGCGGCGCCGATCAACGGCTGCCCGCCGATCAGCACGCCGCCGCCCACGCCGACCTCGCCGTACACATACAGGATGTCGTCCACGCCGACGGCGGCTCCACGACGGTGCTCGGCAAGCGCACCGAGGTCGGCCTCGTTCGCCACGTGCACCGGCACGCCCAGGTTGAGCCGCCGCGCCAGCATGTCACCCAACGGCACGTCCTCCCAGCCCAAGTTCGGCGCCACGCGCACGAGCCCGTCGCTGAGGCGCACGACGCCCGCCATGGCCACGCCAACGCCGATGAGCGCGTCACCCACAGCGTGGCGCCTGAGGAGCGGCAGCGCCAGGCTGGCGAGGTCGGCGGTGATGCGCTCCGCGGCAAGGTGGCCGCGCGTTCGATCGACCCGCACCTCGTCGATGACCTGCCCGCCGAACCCGACGAGCGCGGCGGCCAGCGAGTCCACGGCGATGGCCAGGGCCAGGACCACGGCGCCGTCGTGCTGCGGTCGGACGAGCGGCGACGGCCGGCCGGGCGTGCCGACGGGAGCGCTGCGCTCCTCGCGAACGAGCCCCTCGGCGACCAGCTCGCCGATGAGCCCGCGGATCGCGCCGCGTGACAGGCCGGTGGTGCTCACCAGCTCGGATCGCGACAGCGGGCCGCGCAGGTGCAGCTCGCGCACGATCGTGCTCAGGTTCGCGCGACGGACGGTCTCGCTGCGTTGACCGGTGGCTTCCGGGTTCACGACCAGGTTTGTGTTTGTCTTGCCCAAACTGTGGCGTAGACTCGGGCATCGGCCTCGCCGATGTCAAGCATTGACGCCACCGCGGCCGCCGCCAGCCGGCCGCTCCGCACGGAGGAGTGACGCATGGATTCGTTGGACGGTCGGGTAGCGTTGGTCACCGGCGCCAGCCGGGGCATCGGAGCAGCCGTGGCGAGGAGCCTGCACGATGCCGGCGTTCGCCTGGGCCTCGCGTCGCGCAGCGGCGACGACCTCGGCATGCCGGACGTCGTTGCCCAGCCGGCCGACGTGCGGGACGCGGCCGCGCTGGCCGCCATCGCCGATGCGACCGCCGAGCGCTTCGGCGGCATCGACATCCTGGTGGTCAATGCCGGCGTTGGCGCCTACGGGCCGTTCCTGGACCTGCCGCTCGAGCAGGCCGACGAGATGATCGAGGTCAACGTCAAGGGCGCGATCTACGCCGTTCGCGCCGCGCTCCCCCACCTGCTGAACAGCCAGCACGCCGATCTGGTGACGATCGCCAGCGAGGCCGGCCGGCGCGGGCTGCCGAACGAGGCGGTGTACTGCGCCTCGAAGTTCGCACAGGTGGGCCTGACGGCGGCGCTTGACCACGAGCTGCGGGAGCGCGGCGTGCGGTGCACGAACATCTGCCCTGGCGGCGTGGCCACCGACTTCGCCATGGGCCGCGGGCGCACGCCGGACATGCCGCAGCTGGCCGGCATGATGCAGCCGCAGGACGTCGCCGAGGCCGTGCTGTTCGCCGTCACGCGGCCGCGCACGCATCGAATCCTGGAAGTTGCCTTCCGTCCCGTCACCGAGACATCCTGGGGCTGAGCCGCGTGGACGTCCTGCGCTGGGGGATCCTCTCCACGGCGGACATCGCGCGGCGCAAGGTGGTGCCAGGCATGCGAGGCGCCCGTCGCTGCGAGATCGTCGCCATCGCCTCGCGCGACGGCGCACGGGCAGATGCCGTCGCCGCGGAGCTGGGGATCCCGCGCGCCCACGCCTCGTACGAGGGGCTCCTGGCCGACCCCGAAGTGGACGCGGTGTACATCCCACTGCCGAACCACCTGCACGCCGAGTGGGCGATCGCCGCGGCGCGCGCCGGGAAGCACGTGCTGTGCGAGAAGCCGATGGCGCTCACCGCCGACGACGCCCAGCGCATGGTCGACGTCGCGCGCGAGGAGGGCGTGCTGCTGATGGAGGCCTTCATGTACCGCCTCCATCCGTCCTGGGAAGCCGTCCTGGAGATGGTGCGCGGCGGCGAGATCGGGAGGCTGGTATCGGTCCAGTCCTGGTTCTCCTACTTCAACGACGACGCCACGAACATCCGCAACATCCGCGATGTGGGCGGCGGGGCGCTGTTCGACATCGGCTGCTACTCCGTCAGCCTGTCGCGCGTCCTGTTCGGCGCCGAGCCGACGCGGGTGTCGGCCGCGCTGCTGCGCGACCCGGAGCTGGGCGTGGACGTGCTGACCAGCGCGATCCTGACCTTCGACGATGGGCTGGCCAGCTTCACCTGCTCGACCCGGGCGGAAGATGACCAGCGGGTCCACATCTACGGCACGGAGGGCCGCATCTCCATCGGCATCCCGTTCAACATCCCGCCGGATCGGGCCACCGAGGTGTGGGTCACCCACGGCGGCGACCCGCCGGTCGCTCCCGACACCAGGGTGCTCACCTTCGAGACGGCCGATCCCTACACCGTCGAGACGGAGCGCTTCGCCGCTGCCGTGCTGGACGGCACGCAGCCGCCGGTGCCGCCCGAGGACGCCGTCCGCAACCTCCGGGTTATGGAGCGCATCTTCGCCGCGGCGGAGGCGCCGGATCGCGAGCCGGATGCCCCAGAGGCCGCCCGC
>DASSNI010000103.1:0-3077 GCA_035701385.1 Candidatus Limnocylindria bacterium
GAACAGGGCACGACCGTCGCCTCGGTCGACAGCCATCTCTCCAGCCTGTGGACGCTGGCCGGTGACGATGGCGCGGTGGTCACCGAGAAGGGGCTGCCCCACGCCCGCGCTTCGGTCCTGAACCTGATCGTGACCGTGCCGGACGAGACGGCCGCCGATCGCGTGGTGTCCACCCTGCTCGGGCTCGGCTTCCGGCATCCGTCGCGCGCCATCGTGCTGGTTGCCAGCCCGCATGCCGAGGGGCCGGCGCTCGACGCGTCGGTGAGCGCGCACTGCCACGCCTTCCACGGCGACGAGCAGGTCTGCTACGAGGAGGTGATGCTCACCGTCCGCGGGGAGGCGGCCGAGCACCTGGACGGCGTCGTGGCGCCGCTCCTGATCCACGACCTGCCGACCCTGGTGTGGTGGCCGGGCGATCCACCGTTCGCCGATCCGATCTTCGACCAGCTGATCGAGATGGGGGACCGGCTGATCCTGGACACCGCAGATTTCAGCGACCTGCTCCTCGGCCTGCGGAGGCTGTCCACGCTGCGGCGGCGCAGCGGAATCGGCGACCTGGCCTGGAAGCGCCTGGGCTGGTGGCAGGAGCTGACCGCACAGTTCTTCGACGCGCCGCGCTTCCGTCGCTACCTGCCCAACCTGAACCGCGCGATCCTGCGCTACGCGCTCCCACCCGCTGCCGGCGACGGCCCCGAGGACGAGCCCGACGACCGGGCGCCGGGCGTGGCGAGTCCCATCGCGCAGGCCATCCTGTACGCCGGCTGGATTGCGTCCCGGCTCGATTGGAAGCGGCACGCGACGGTGCAGCCTCTGGAAGGCGGCCGCATGGCGCTCACGCTGGAGGGTCGGTACACCATGGTCGAGCTGGTGCTGGAGGGCGTGCCGAGCGAAGAGGTGGCGGAGGGCGACCTGCTGTCGGCCCGGCTCCGCGCCCGCGGGGAGACGGGAGCCGCCGAGTTCATCATCGACCGCCAGGGCGACGAGGCGGTCGTCGCCTCGAACGCGGATGGCATGACCGCCCAGCTGCGACGCATGCGGATGGACCTGCCGACCGAGAGCGAGATGCTGTCGTCGTGCATGGTGGCCGGCAGCCACGACCCCGTGTACGAGGCCGCGGTGCGCGCCGCCAGCGTCTTCCTGGCATCTGCCCGCCCCGCGGAGGCCGCCGGGTGACGCGCGAGTTCCTGGTCCTGGAGGATGCTGACGCCGTCGCTCGCGAGACGGCCGACCGGGTCATCGCCCTGGGGCAGGAGGCGATCGATCGCCAGGGGACGTTCCACTTCGCGCTGACCGGCGGGTCCACGCCGCTCATGGTCTGCCCGCTGCTGGTGGTCCCGCCCCTCGTGCGGCAGCTCGACTGGTCGAAGGTCGAGTTCTACTTCGGCGACGAGCGGGCTGTGCCGGCCACGCACCCCGACTCCAACTACAACACCGCTCGCCAGGCGATGCTCGACCACCTGCCGCGCGTGCGGCCGGGTCAGGTGCATCGCATGCTGGGCGAGGCCGCCGACCTCGACGCGGCCTGCCACGCCTACGAGGCCCTGCTGCGCCGAGTGCTGCCGTCCTCCCCGGACGGCCTGCCGATGTTCGACCTGGTGTGGCTGGGCATCGGCACCGACGGCCACATGGCCTCGCTCTTCCCCGGAACTGCCGCCCTGCACGAGCGCGACCGCCTGGCCGTGCCGAACTGGGTGCCGCAGATGAACAGCTGGCGGCTGACGCTCACCTTCCCGATCATCAATGCGGCGCGCGAGGTGAACTTCGTCGCGACGGGAGCCGACAAGGCCGAGGCCGTGACCTCGGTGCGCGCCGGGCGCCACGAGGTGCCGGCCGCCGAGGTGGACGCGGAGCGCACGCTGTGGATCGTCGACCGGGAGGCAGCCGGTGAGGTAGTCGGTGAGGCGCACGGCACCTCCGGGCCATCGGCCCCCGAGCAGGCGGCCAGCGGCTAGGCTTCCTCCCATGCCATGGCTCTTCCTGGTGCTGGCTATCGTGTTCGGGGCTGCGGCCTACCGGGTCGGCTGGCCGGCTTGGACCAGCTACCGGCACCGCGGGGCACGCGACCTGAACGCCGAGCGCTATCTGGCGTGGCGGGGTCGCGGGGCGCCTGCCGGCGCCTCGGTGCGCGAGGGTCTCACCGCCGCCGAGCGGCGCAACATGATCCTGGCCGGCGCCCTGGCCTTGGCCGCGGTCGGCTGGCTGATCGCGTTCTTCGCTGCCACCTGAGGCACACGAGCGAAGCCGATGCGGGTCGAGCTGCTCTACATCGACGCCGATCCTGACTACATGACCGCCCGGCAGCGCCTGGTGGAGGTGCTGACCGAGGATGCCTTCGAGACGCCGATCCAGATGGTGGCCGTGAACTCGGAGGCCGATGCCGAGCTGCTGGAGTTCATCGGCTCGCCGACCATCCGCATCGACGGCGTCGACATCCTCCCGGCTACCCTATCGCCCTCGGGGCGCCTCGGTCGCCGCGCGTACCCATCGGACGACGACCTGGAGGGACCGCTCAGCCAGCCGCTGCCGGGCAAGCGCCTCATCCGGCGCGCCGTCGAGCGCGCGCGGGGCTGGGGCCACGGCCGCCACCGTTGACCGACGCCACTCCCCATGGCCGCATTCCTGACAGGTCCTGGCCGCGACCTGCGGTGCGCGGAGGATCGGCGTAGACTCGGCCGAATCATGGGATCCCGGCGAACATGAGCGGCAGCAAACGCCCGAGCACCTCCAGCCTGCGACGCTTCATCACGTCACGTCCCTACGTGACGGTCGCCGAGGTGCGGCGACGGTTCGGCCTGGATGATCCCGATGGCATGGCCCATCTGCAGCGCAACGGCACGTCCGCCTGGATCGGCCTGCCCGAGCGCGAGGCCATCAAGCTGCAGGAGCTGTGGAACCGCGACGAGCTGGGGCTGGAGCTGTCGGTCGAGGTCCGCGCGCCGGTGGTGGTGGGCATCTACCCGATGCGCATCGCCCGCTACGTGATGGACGGGGCCGCGTCGAACGGCAGCGCCCACGTCAATGGCAAGCCCCACATGAATGGCACCGCCAACGCCAACGGCAGTGCCCCTGCCAACGGG
>DASSNI010000104.1:0-2523 GCA_035701385.1 Candidatus Limnocylindria bacterium
CCCGACGAGCTACCACTGCTCCACCCCGCGGCCGCCTATGCTAGCCACGCCATCGGCTTCGGTCAAACATCGGGAGGGCGCATGGAAGCTGCGACATTCACGGGGATCGAGCGCATCGGACAGGTGCGCATCGCGGTAGCCGATGTCGACCGTGCCGTCGCCTTCTACCGCGACGTGCTCGGCATGCCGTTCCTCTTCCAGTTCCCGGGCATGGCCTTCTTCGACCTCGGCGGGACGCGGCTGATGCTGGTCGACCCGCAGAGCCGCGACTTCGGCGGTCAGTCGGCGATCTACTACGAGGTCGATGACATCACCGCCGCGCACGCCACGCTGTCCGAGCGCGGCGTCGTCTTCTCGGATCGGCCGCACGTGGTGCACAGCGACGACGAGCACGAGGAGTGGATGTGCTTCTTCCGTGACCCGGACGACAATGTGCTGGCACTCATGAGCAAGGTACCCATCGGCTGACCCTCCGCTACAATGCGAGCGTGGTCCGCTCCGCGGACTGGCGAGCCCCGTACGTCCGCAGGAGGGTTTGCGCGCGCCGATGGCTGTGAACCCCAAGAAGCTCCGGCCATACGACCAACCGCCTCGCGTCCGACGCCCGCTGATTCCCAGCCGGCCGGACAGCGCGGCCACCGCGTTCACCGTGCTCGCTGCCCTGTGGCTGGCGGCGGCAACCGGCCTGGGCGCGCTGTGGCTGCTGACGCTCTCGTTCCCGGACCAGCTGCACTACGAGATGGAGTTCGCGGTGCCGATCATCGGCACGCTGGGCATCGAGTACAGCGCCGATACCGTCTTCTCCGCCTTCACCGGCGCACTCGTCTTCGGCTGGCTGTCGAACGCCGCCTTCGCCGCGATCCTGTTCATCACTCCGCGCCTGACCGGGGTCCGGCTGCGCAGCGAGGCCGCAGCCTGGGGAGGTGTGGCCTTCTGGAACCTGGGCGTGGCCTCCGGTATCGCGGGCATCTACATCCCGCAGATCGCCGCTCACAGCCCGCTGGCCGAGTTCCCGCTGCCGTCGGACGGCCTGATGCTGCTCGGCATGCTGAGCGTGAACGCCGCCTTCTGGCGCACGCTGCTGGCCGCTGGCCGGCAGCTGCCGTACGTCAGCATCTGGTTCTTCGGCGTGGCGCTGCTGGCCAGCATGGGCGCCTATGCGCTCGGCGCAGCCGCGCAGGCCGGCGCCACCTTCATCAACCTGGACGAGACCGCCGTGGCGCTGATCTATGCCTTCGTGGCGCGCGCGCTGGCCACGTACTGGATCCTCGGCGTGACGCTGGGCACGCTGCTGTACCTGGTCCCGCGGGTCACGCTGAACGCCCTCGCCTCCGGCGGGCTGGCCGCCGCCGCGTGGCTGCTGTGGGCTGTCCTGGCCGGGCTGTCCGCGGTCGGCGCCCTGGTCGACCCGTCCGTCCCGTTCGTGATCACCACGCTTGGCAACGTGGGCACCATCCTGCTGGTCGCCCCGATCTTCATGGTCGTTGCCGACCTGGCCATGTCGCTCCACGGCCGCTGGGCAATGGCGCTCAGCGCCGGCACGCTGGCCTACTGCCTGGTGGCCATGGCGTTCCTGATCGGGTCGTCGGTGCTGGAAGCCATCGGTGCCCTGCGATCGGTGCAGGGCCTGGTGCACGGCACCGAATGGGTGGTCGGCACGTCCCTGTTCGGCTCACTGGGCGCGGCGACGTTCGCCTTCCTTGCCCTTTCCGACCACGGTGCGCCACGCATGCTGCGCCGTGACTGGGGAGGCAGCCTGCTGGACGACGCAACGCTGTGGGCCACCTTCGCCGGCGCGGCGATGGCCTCGCTGGCGCTCGTCGGCGCCGGCATCGTGCACGGCTCGCTGATCCTGGACGGCGCGCAGCCGGACGAGGTCAGCGGCACGCTGCTGTGGTTCCGGCTGGTGGCCGCCGGTGGCCTTGGCCTCGCCTCGCTGGGCGCCGTGTGCCTGCTGGCCACGCTGTTCCTGATGTACACCACGGCTCGGCGCGCCGACTACACGGCGGTGGACGTCGCGCCGGCCGCCGCGGAGTGATTGCATGACCGTCCGTACTCCCATCGAGGTTGGATCGCGCGCCATCCCCGGCTGGGCCATCGGCCTGACCGTCCTGGTGTTCCTGGTGGGCGGCGTGTACCTGGCCGGCAACCTCGGCGGTGAGAATCCGCCCATCCTGGGCGCGCCCTCGGGATCCGCCGGCGCGTCCGGCGGCGGGAACGTGGCGCAGCAGGGCAAGCAGATCATCGAGAACAAGGCACAGCCGGCCTGCACGGCCTGCCACGGCGCCGACCTGACCGGCGGCGTGGGGCCCAGCCTGCACGGCGTGGCGAATGGCCCGGTGAGCGAGAACCTCCAGGAGCTGGGGCAGAGCAACCCGGACGACTGGGCGCAGCTATGGATCGACGGCACCGACCCCGCGGTCGCCGACCTCGACCGGGGTGGCATGCCCGCGTTCGGCGAGCAGCTGACGCCCGAAGAGATCGACAGCATCGTCGAGTACCTGAAGACCCTGCAATGACCGA
>DASSNI010000105.1:0-6857 GCA_035701385.1 Candidatus Limnocylindria bacterium
TGCTGTCCACCGGCGAGACGACCGGCATCTTCCAGCTCGAGGGCGGCGGCATGCGCCGCTACGTCAAGGAGCTGCGGCCCACCGAGGTGCGCGACCTGGCGGCCATGGTCGCCCTCTTCCGCCCGGGACCGATGGCCAACATCCCGTCCTACATCCGTCGCAAGCACGGCGAGGAAGAGGTCACGTACCTCCACCCCTCGCTCGAGCCCGCGCTCCGCGACACGTACGGGATCTTCGTCTACCAGGAAGACATCATGACCGCGGCCATCGCCATGGCCGACTACACCGGCCCCGAGGCGGACAACCTCTGCTACGCCATCCGCAAGAAGAAGGAATCGGTCCTTCGCGAGCACGAGGCCAAGTTCAAGGCCGGCGCCAAGAAGAAGGGCATTCCGCCGCACGTCGTGGACCAGGTCTTCGCCGCCTTCGAGCCCTTCGCCCGCTACGGGTTCAACAAGGCGCATGCCACCTGCTACGGGCTGATCGCCTACCAGACCGCCTACCTGAAGGCCAACTTCCCGGTCGAGTTCATGACCGCCGTCCTGAATGGCTTCCGCGAGCGGGCCGATAAGGTGGCCGCCGTCATCGCCGAGTGCCATCGCCTGGGCATCGAGGTCCGCCCGCCGGACGTGCAGCGCTCCCACGCCGACTTCACGGTCGAGGACGACGCCGATGGCACCTCCGCCATCCGCTTCGGCCTGGCCGCCATCAAGAACGTGGGCGAGGGGGCCATCGAGGCCATCGTGGCCGCCCGCGAGGGGCGTTCCGAGATCAGCGACGCCGCTGGCGACTTCAGCTCGCTGGACGACCTCTGCCGCCGCGTGGACCTGCGCACGGTGAACAAGCGCGTGGTCGAGTCCCTGGTCAAGGCGGGCGCCATGACGTCGCTGGGCGGGCCGGGCACCCTGCTGGGGCGGCTGGACCATGCACTGGAGACCGGCGCCCGCCACCAGCGCGACGTGGCTGCCGGCCAGGGGACGCTGTTCGACCTGTTCGCCGCGCCGGCGGAGCCGGCCGTCTCCATCGGCCTTGGCGCAGCCGAAGCCTCAGAAGCCGATGAGGACGACGTGCCGCGCCGCGAGCGCCTGCGCTGGGAGAAGGAGCTGCTGGGCCTGTACCTGTCGGAGCACCCGCTGCGCGACATCGAGGCGCAGCTGCCCGAGTACGTGACTTCCTACTCCGGCGAGCTGGCCGAGGAGAGCGACCAGGCCAAGGTCACCCTCGGCGGCATCATCCAGTCGTCGCGCCGCGTGGTGACGCGTGCCGGGGCGACCATGCTGGTGGCCACGCTGGAGGACCTGCAGGGATCGACCGAAGTCGTCGTCTTCCCCAAGGTCTTCGCCGATACGGCCCCCTTCTGGGCCGATGACTCCATCGTCCTGGTTTCGGGCCGCGTCGACCATCGCGACGACTCGGCGCAGATCCTGTGCGAAGCGGTGCACGCCTGGGACGATGCCGTCCGCATGGGTCCGGTCGCCTTCTCCGCGGAGCGCGACCGGCTGTTCCGCTCGCGCGGCGGCCAGTGGCGGAATGGAGGGAATGGGGGAGCGCCGCGCCAGCCGGTGGCCGTGCCGGTCGGATCGCCGGAGCCCGTGGCCGCCGGCGTCATGCCCCGTGGCGCGGTGTCGGTGGCTGCCTCGCCGCCGCCCGAGCCCGAGCCCGTGCCGGCTGCGGTCGCCGAGCCTTCGGACGAGCCTGCCGCACCCGCGGACGCCGTGCCCCTGGCCGCCGTGCCGTCCGGCGCCGGGACCATCGAGATCAGCTTCGAGCCGGGACTGGGCATGGAGCGGCTGCTGCCGGCGATCGAGTCGGTGACGCAGGCCGTGCGCTCGCGGCCCGGCGGTGTGCCGGTGGTCATCAGCATCCCGGTGGCCGGCGCCGCGCGCCAGGTTCGTCTCCCGCACCAGGCAGAGTGGGACGACCGCCTGGCCGATGTCGTGCGACAGGCCGCCGGCGTCCCCGTCAGCGTGGAGCTGCGGGCCGCATCGGTCGAGGGGTGAGCCGGTCGCTGCTGGTATCCTCGGGTCGATGACCACAGGCAAGACCCGACGTGCTCCCGCTGCGCGCGTTGCCGCCGCGCGCAAGGCTGCGCCGAAGCCCGCATCGGATCCTGCGCACCCGCTGCCGCACGACGAGCTGTACGCGCGGATCCTGCGCTACCTGCGGCGCTTCCCGAACCGGGCGGTTGACGTGACGCCACTGGCCGATGAGCTGGGCATGCCCGCCGCCGCCCTGCAGGTGGAGCTCGAGCGGCTTGCGCGCCGGCGCTTTGTCACGCTGCCATTCATCGAGCCGGGACTGGGTGGGGGAGCCGAGCTGACGCAGGCCGGCCTGGCCTGGCTGATCCAGTACGAGGGCGGCAAGCCCAAGGACGTGCCGGTCGCGCTGCAGAAGGCGAAGGGTCGCGTCCGTGCCGAAGCCGAGGCTGCTCGCCTTCCCCGCGCCGAGGTCTACGGCCGAAAGAGCTGACGTCGCGCGGTTTCCTGCCGGGCGCCGCCGTCTATCGCGGCAAATCGGCTCCCAAGCGCCGATGCAGGCGCCCTTCCAGCGTGGGGTGCCTCATCATTGAGCAGATCAGCGCCTCAACAGGCCTTCGCGCGCCAAATTGCCCGGTCTTTGTGGCGGGCGCGGATCCGTCAGAAGCCCTACTCGGTCTGCACGTCGCCGAGCTTCAACCCGAGCGTGTAGTAGCAGGGCGAGGGATCGCCATGCACCGCGACGACGGTCGCCTCGATCCGAACGCGGTCGCCATTCCGTGCCTTCACCTGACCGTTGGGTGCGCGCAGCTCGCCCGAGGTTTGGTCGTAGAGCCAGCCGGACAAGATGATGGCCAAAGGAACGTAGCCCGGCGATGACGTGCGCGCATCGGCCGGGAGAAGGCTCTGCCAGTCACCGTCCAGCGTGAAGACGGGCTCACCCGTGAAGCAGGTGCTCAGCGTGCCGGTCGTGTCGATCGAGCCGAACTTGAAGGGCGCCGCGACGTTGAGCGCGACGCCGGCGGCCAGCAGCGCCGCCGTCAGGAGCGCGAGAACCCATCCGATTGGGCGCATCGCCGCGGCCTCTTGCCTATTCGCCTCTCATACGAGGCGAAGCGCCGGGGCGTTCAGGCGAGGCGCCGGCCCGTTCAGGCGACGCGAACCAGGTCAGCCTCGACGGGGATCGGCCGGCGAGGATCGCCGCCCAGGAAGAAGGCCGGAGCGTCGTCGAACCGATAGGTCAGCGGCGGCAGATCGGGGTCCAGGCCGCAGACAGGGCAGTTGATGCGGTCCCGCGCCGGAACCTCGATCTCTGCGTCGCAATGGGTGCACTGCCGGGTGACCATGTCATCCCCTCCAAGTAACCCCGGCGCTCGTGGCCGGCATCGGCGGCACATGCAATCGGCATGCCTGCTGCGCCTACGACGCGGGAAGGCGCTATTCGGTTGCGGCCGGGACCTCGACACGAGACAGAAGGAAGCGGCGGAGGAACTGCTTGGTGCTCTCCTCCTGCGGGTCGTTGAGCACCTGCTCCGGCGGCCCCTGCTCGGTGATGACGCCCTTGTCCATGAAGATGACGCGGTCCGCGGCTTCCTGGGCGAAATGCATCTCGTGGGTGACCACGATCATGGTCGTGCCCTCGTGGGCCAGCTCCTCCATGACGTTCAGCACCTCGCCGATCAGCTCCGGGTCGAGTGCGCTCGTCGGCTCATCGAACAGCAGCACCTTCGGCTCCATGCACAGCGCCCGGGCAATGGCCGCTCGCTGCTTCTGCCCGCCGGACAGCCGAGAGGGGTACTGGTCGCGTTTCTCGAGGATGCCCACCTTGTCCAGGAAGCGCTCCGCGGTGGCGACTGCCTCGTCACGCGGGATGCGCCGCACCCGCATCGGCGCCTCGATGCAGTTGCCCAGCACCGTCATGTGCGGGAACAGGTTGAAGTCCTGGAACAGCATGCCCGCTCGGAGGCGCATCTGGCGGATCTGCTCCTGGTGACGTCGGGAGCGGGCGTGGGTCGGATCGGCCTCCAGCCTGAGCCCATCGATCTCCACCGAGCCCGCTGTCGGCTCCTCCAGGAAGTTGATGCACCGCAGCAGCGTGGTCTTCCCGGAGCCGGAACGGCCGATGAGCATCACCGCTTCTCGCCGATGCACTTCCAGGTCGATGCCGCGCAGCACGTGGTTCGACCCGAAGTACTTCTGCACGCCCTTGAGCGTGATGATCACCTCGCCCAGGTGCGAAGGGGGCCGCGAGCCGTACATCGCGTCGCTGCTGCCGGGGCCCATCATCGGTCGGACCTCGCCAGTCGTCGTTCCAGGCGAGCCTGGAAGAAGCTGAAGATGATGGTCAGCGTCCAGTACACCGCCCCTGCGATGATCAGCGCGGCCGTCGGCTCGAACGCGGAACGGCCGATGCGCTGGGCCAGGAACAGCGTCTCGTGGATCGTGATCAGGCTCACCAGGGCGGAGTCCTTGATCATGGCGATGAACTCGTTGCCCACCGCCGGCACCACGATCCGCACCGCCTGCGGCAGCACGATGCGCCGCATGACCAGCTGCTCGGGCATGCCCAGCGCCTGAGCCGCCTCCCGCTGGCCGCGCGGCACGGCCTGGATTCCGGCACGGAAGATCTCGGTCATGTACGCCCCGTAGTTGAGGGCCAGCGCCGTGACGCCGGCCTGGATCGGCGGCAGCACGATGTCGAGCTGCGGCAAGGCGAAGTAGATGAAGTAGACCTGCAGCAGCAGGGGAGTGCCGCGGATCAGTGAGACGTAGAACGATGCGGCGGCGTTGAAGACCGGGTTGAAGCTCAGCCGGCCCAGCGCCCCGATGATGGCCAGCATGGTCGCGAAGGTGATGGCCAGGACCGATACCAGCACGGTGATCGGCGCGCCCTGCAGCACGATGACCGGGCCGGACGTCGTCACGAACTCGAACTCGGCGCCTGATGCGAGCCACATCCCGCCGCCCACCAGCAGGATCAGCGCGACCCACACGACCGCGCTGATCAACCGGAAGCGCAGCAGCTGCCGGCGCTGGGCAGCGTGGAGTGACTCCTGCAGATCGGCGGGTCCGATCATCTGCAGCGACTGCGCGTGCTGCGCCGACCCCCCGCGCGTCATTCGTTCCGTCTCATGGGCAGACCTGAGAATGCGCCATTGATGCAACGAGGGGTGGCGCGCGATGCGCCACCCCTCATCGGATCTGCGGACTACTGCTGGGTCGTGTAGTCCAGGCCCTCGTACCACTGCTCGGACATAGCCGTCAGGGTGCCGTCCTCGTGCATCTCGCCGACGATCTGGTCGACGGCGGCCACGAGCGAGTCGTTGTCGTCAACGGCCTTGTCGAAGGCCACGGCCAGCGGCTCGTAGAAGACCGGCTCGCCCAGCAGGCGGATGGGGTAGTTCCCGGAGTCGATGGCGTCCTGGGCCGTCGGCAGCGCCGTCAGCCAGCCGTCGAAGTCGTTGCGACCGCCACGCCACGACTCGGCGCAGTCGATGTCAGTCGGGAACGTGGTGGCCGTCATGCCCTCGGGCACCGGGGCGGGCTCGGGTGCGCCCTCACCCAGGGTGAGCGTGCCCTCGATCCAGAACACGTAGGTGGTCGACTCGCCGGCGCAGACGACCTTCCCTGCCAGGTCATCGACCGACTGGAAGCTCGAGTCCTCGAGGACCGCGAACTGCGCGGGGGTGAAGTAGTAGGGCTGGGTGAAGTCGAGCACCTGCGAGCGCTCTTCCGTCACCGTGACCGAGCCGACGCTCATGTCCCAGCGGCCGGACCAGTTGCCGGCGACCACCGCGTCGAACGTGGGGTCGGTGAACTCCACATCCACGCCAAGCCGCTCGGCAATCTCCTTGGCGACGTCGATGTCGAAGCCCTCGTACTCGCCGGTCTCCTCGTTGAGGAACGACTGCGGCGGATAGGCCGGGTCAGTGGATACGACGATCTTGCCGGCGTCGCAGACCTGGGCCAGCAGGCCGTCCGTCTCGCCCTCGCAGGGCTTGAGGTCAGCGGCCTGCGACTCGCTGGCCGCGCCGGACTGCGAGGCGCTGGCGGATGTGCTCCCCTCGCCGGCGGGCTGGCAGGCCGCCAGCACGAGCATGGCCGCTGGCAGTAGCGCCAGGCGTCGGAAGGTGCGCATGAATCTCCTCCATGGGGCACGCACGCCGGCGTGCGGGATGTGCCTTGGGTTCGGTCGGCACGTTGTAGCACTTCGCCGCGCTGAACGGCAAGGCGAAGGGACGCATCGGTACACTCGCGGCCATGGCCACCCCGTTGTCTCGCGCCTCCACGCTACCGTCGCGCTACTACCTCGACCCGTCAATGCTCGAACGCGAGAAGGAGCAGGTCTTCGGCCGCACCTGGCAGCTCGTCGCCAAGACCGAGGAGCTGTCGCGCGTCGGCGACTTCGTGCCGGTCACGGTGCTGGACGAGCCGGTGGTCATCACCCACGGCCTCGACGGCGAGCTGAAGGCCTTCTACAACGTCTGCCGGCATCGGGCAGGCCAGGTGGCGCTCTCACGCGGTAATCGCAAGTCCCTCCAATGCCGATACCACGGCTGGACCTACGGCCTCGACGGCTCCCTGCGGGCCTGCCCCGAGATGGAGGACACCGAGGACTTCCGCAAGGAGGACTTCGGCCTCGTCCCGGTGCGCGTGGACCGATGGGGCCCGTTCGTCTTCGTGAACCTGGATCCATCGGCGCCTCCATTGGCCGATGTGATGGGCGCCATCCCGGCCGAGGTCGCAGCGGCCGGCTACGACGTCGAGTCGATGCGCCTGGTGGAGCGGCGCGACTACGTGGTCGAGTGCAACTGGAAGGTGTACGTCGACAACTACCTGGAGGGCTACCACCTCCCGATCGCCCACCCGCAGCTGTTCAAG
>DASSNI010000106.1:0-2885 GCA_035701385.1 Candidatus Limnocylindria bacterium
GCTGCAGGTAGTAGTCCAGTGCGGCGTACTCGTAGCCGGGCGGGAAGACGATGGCCAGGTCGTTCGGCCCCGCATTCGCCTGGATGATGCCCGCGGCGGCGCGAAAGTCCGTCTTGGTGGTGACGCGGTACCAGGTGCTCACCCCCATCGCGCCGATGACGACCGTCGCGGCGATCACCACGGGGCCGACCCACCGCGGCCGCAGCCACGCGTAGCCGACGCCGACCAGGGCCAGCAGCGCCGGCTCGACCACGATCAGGTAGCGCGGCACCAGGATGGGCTTGACGAGGGACACCAGCAGGCTGCCGCCCACCGGCACCGCCACGCAGGCGGCCAGCAGCAGGATCAGCGAGCGGCCGCCCGGACCGCTGGGGCGCGCCAGGCCGGCGGTCCGCGGACGTGGCGCCAAGGCCGCGACCAGCGCAAGCACCACGCCGCCGGCGAAGGCCACGGCCAGCAGCCGCGGGTCCTGCGGGACCAGGTCGGCGCCCACCAGTGCCCCGACCACCTTCTCCACACGCTCCGGCGAGACGTTCTCGATCCAGCCGCGCTCCTTGCCGGCCAGGATGTTGAGTCCCAGCGGCACGAGCGCCAGGCCGCCGGCCGCCGCCACCACCAGGACGTGGCGGCGCTGCGCCGGCAGGGCGACGAGGGCCCAGCCGACCTGCGCCACGATCACGAAGACGGCGAAGAAGTGGGCGTACGCGGCGAGCGCCGCCACGACCCCGTACAGGACCCAGCGGCGCGTCTCCGGCGCGTTGACCGCGCGCACGAGCAGCCAGCTCGAGACCGCCACCAGCAGGTACGCGAGCGCGTAGGCACGAGCCTCCTGGCTGTAGTGCACCAGGAATGCGCTCGACACCGCCAGGAGCACAGCGAACAGGCCCGCAATCCGGCCGGAGGCGGCGCGCGCCACCAGGTAGACGAATGGGACGGCGGCCGCCACGAAAAGGGCGGACGGCGCTCGGATGGCCGCCTCCCCCATCCCCGCCACCGTCGTCGCCAGCCGCAAGAGGATGTAGTACAGGGCGGAGTACGCCTTGTCGCCGAAGATGGCCGCCAGGTAGTCGGGCAGCGGCAGACTGATCTCGCGAATGCTGACGCCCTCATCGGCCCACATGCTCTCGGCGTCGATGGCGTAGAAGCCGGTGAACAGCGACACGAGCACGGCCAGGGCCAGCAGCGCCGCTTCGGGGACGGTCAGGCCCAGCCGCTCGACGGCAGGCTTCACGGTGACCCCCGACAACGCTGGGTGGGCGCCTCGGCGGTGGGCTTGCGACACAGCACCTACAATCCTGCGCGAATCCCGGCCCTCCACGCCGGGCTCGACAGCAGGAGGAACGGCTTGACGGTCACCGCGGAGATCAGCACCAGCATCGACGAGCTCATCGAGGCCCTGCGCTCCGCGCGCCGCGTCACCGCCCTGTGCCACGAGAATCCCGACGCCGACACCATCGGCGCGGCGGTCGCCATGAGCCTCATCGCCGAGCGCCTGGGCGCGGAGACGGAGATCGTCAGCGCCGACGGCATCCCGCCGATGTTCGCCTACCTGCCGAAGATCGACACGGTTCGTCCGCGCCCGGAGCTGGAGCCTGACCTGGCGGTGGTCTGCGACGCAGCCACCCTGGAGCGGGTCGGCCGCATCGCGCAGCAGGAGGCCGATTGGTTCGCCGGCGCCCGGCTGGTCAACGTCGACCACCACATCAGCAACACGCGCTACGGGCACATCAACGTCATCGACCCGCATGCCAGCGCCACCTGTGAGGTCGTCGCCCGCCTCGTGGAGCAGCTAGCGCTGCCGCTCGATGCCGAGCTGGCCACGCCGCTGCTGACCGGGATCGTGCGGGACAGCCATGGCTTCGCCGATCGCTCGACGTCCGGCGACACGCTGCGCATCGCCGCCGCGCTGGTGGACGCCGGCGCGCCGCTGGCCATGATCCAGCGCGTGATCCTGGCCGAGCTGCCGTATCCCACCATGGCCCTGTGGGGCAAGATGCTGGCGACCATCGGACAGGAAGCGGACGCGCGCATCGTCCACACCACCCTCACCCTGGACATGGTCGCCGAGACCGGCACCGAGCAGCACGACGCCGATGGTTTGGCGGAGTTCCTGGCCAACGTGAAGGGCGCCGACGTCACGCTGCTGCTCCGGGAGCTGGGCCCTGCGGAGACCCGCGTCAGCGTGCGCACCTCCAAGGCTGTTGACGCAACGCGCGTCGTCGCGCCGTTCGGCGGCGGCGGGCATCGCTCCCGCGCCGGCGCCACCGTGTGGCTGCCCTGGCAGGAGGCCAGGACCGCGGTGCTGCATGCGTCGCGAGCCGCGCTCGAGGACGGAGACCGCTGAGCAGCGACCAGGGAGCACCGAGCGCCGGCCCTGGCCGAGCTCTGGCCCGCCTCTCCAGCCTCCCCTGGCTGGAATGGCTCCTCCTGGCGCTGCCCGCCCTGGCGCTTGGCCTGCTGGCCATGCGCGACCTGGGAGCTCGCAGCTTCTGGCTGGACGAGGTTGCCAGCGTCGTCTTCTCAAAGCACTCCGCCTCCGAGCTGGTCACGATCATTGGCCGCGACCGCGACAAGGTCGGGGTGCCGAACATGGCGACCTACTACCTGGGCCTCCACTTCTGGCTGAAGCTCGGCGAGACGGAGGCGCTGGTGAGGGTGCCCTCGGTGATCGCCGGTGCCGCGAGCGTCATCCCGGTGTACCTGACCGCTCGACGCATGGGCGGGATGCTGGCCGGCGGCGCTGCGGCATTCGTCTTCGCGCTCCATCCGTTCGTGATCCGCTACAGCCAGGAGGCGCGCGGCTACTCGCTGGCGATGCTGGTGGTGGCCACGCTCACCCTCCTGCTGCTGGTGGCGGTCGAGCGCCGCGCCCAGTGGGGGTGGTG
>DASSNI010000107.1:0-2144 GCA_035701385.1 Candidatus Limnocylindria bacterium
TCAGCCGGCCGATCGCCGAGTACGTGGTGATGATGTGCCTGGCCATCGCCCGCCGCCTGCCGCAGCTGCTGGAGCTGCAGCGCGAGCGGACCTGGCAGCCGCTGCGCGGCCGTGAGCTGAGCAGCCTGACCGTCGGCATCGTGGGCTACGGCAGCATCGGCTCCGAGCTGGCCCAGCTGCTGGCGCCCTTCGGCACTCGCATCCTGGCGACCCGCCGCCACCCCGACCGTGGCGCCAGCGAGCCGAACGTCGAGCTGCTTGGCAGCGACCAGCTGGGCGAGCTGCTGGGACAGAGCGACGTGGTGGTCACTGCCGCACCGCTGACCGACGAGACGGCCGGCATGATCGGGGCGCCGCAGCTGCGCGAGATGGGGGAGCACGCCTGGCTGATCAACATCGCCCGCGGGCGGCTGATCGATGAGCTGTCCCTCCGTCGGGCGCTCGAGTCGGGATGGATCGGCGGTGCGGTGCTCGATGTCTTCACCGACGAGCCGCTGCCTGGCGACTCGCCGTTGTACGACACGCCGAACCTGATCATCACCCCGCACACCAGCTGGTCGAGCGACGAGGTGGTCGACCGTTCGATCGAGCTGTTCGTGCAGAACCTGCGTCGCTTTGCGGCGGGTACGCCGCTGGAGAACGTGGTCGACCTGGAGGCCGGGTACTAGCCGGTGACGATCCGGTGCAGGTAACCATCGTCGGGCTGCCGGGCGCCGGCAAGACCACCGTCTTCAACGCGCTGACCGGCGGCCACGCGGACATCGGCGGCTTCAGCGGCGGGCGCGCCGCCCCGAACATCGGCGTGGTGAAGGTGCCGGATGAGCGCCTCGACCGCCTGGCGGAGCTGTTCAAGCCGAAGAAGACGACTCCCGCCGACGTGACCTACGTGGACGTGGCGATACCCGCCGGGGCCGCGCGGGAGGGCACCATTCAGCCGGACGTCCTGGCGCAGATTCGCAACGCAGATGCGCTGCTGCATGTGGCCGCCGCCTTCCCCGGCGCCGCGCGGCCGACCAACCCGTGGGGCGACGTGGAAGAGCTGGACCTCGAGTTCACCGTGGCCGACCTGACCGTGGTCGAGAACCGGCTCGAGAAGCTGCGAACCTCCGGCCGCCACGGCGCACCTGCGGAGCGCGAGCAGAACGCCCTGGAGGAGGAGCTGCTGGGGCGCATCCAGCCGCACCTGTCCGAAGGGCATCCGGTGCGCTCCTTCGACCTGACGGATGACGACGAGCGGCGCCTGCGTGGCTACCGCTTCCTGACCCAGAAGCCGGTGCTGGTGGTGCTGAACGTCGGCGAGGACAGCATCGGCCAGGCCGAAGCGCTGGAGCGCGAAGGCCGCGAGCGATACGCCCAGCCGCAGTCGGCCGTCGCCGCCCTGGCCGGCAAGATCGAGGCGGAGATCGCACAGCTGTCGGCCGAGGATGCGGCCATGTTCATGGAGGACCTTGGCATCGCCGAGGCGTCACGCGGCCGCGTCATCCGCCTGACCTACGACCTGCTTGGCCTGTTCAGCTTCTTCACCGCCGGCCCCGACGAGTGCCGCGCCTGGACGCTGCGCAAGGGGGACACGGCGGTGGACGCGGCGGGCGCCATCCACTCCGACCTGGCGCGCGGCTTCATCCGGGCGGAGGTGGTGACCTTCGAGGACCTGATGAGCGCCGGCAGCATGGCCGAGGCGCGCAAGCGCGGTGTCCTGCGCTCGGAGGGCAAGGCATACCAGGTCGTTGACGGCGACGTCATCGAGGTGCTGTTCAACGTGGCGCGCTAGGGAGCGCGCGCTGCCTAGCTCGAGCGATCGAGCTCCACGATCATGCTGCGGAACTCGTCCGACTGGTCCACGAGGTAGGTGTCGTCCGCTTCCATTCCGACGCTCATCGACGCGGTCAGCTTCTCGTCGCCGATGTAGGTGAAGCCATGGCTGCGCTCGAGCTCGCGGGCGATGGCCTCGACCAGCGTGTCATCCTCGAACGTGTCCTTGACCGCGTTGCGCGCCAGGTCTACCAGCTCGGCGAAGGCGTCGGGGCTGTGCTCCTGCTCACTGACCAGCAGCGCATCGCTCATCAGGTCGGTGGCGCCCTCGTGCAGCTCGTAGAAGTAGAGGCGGCTCATGAGCCGATGATAGACCGATGACTCCCGGATCG
>DASSNI010000108.1:0-11065 GCA_035701385.1 Candidatus Limnocylindria bacterium
GCAGCAACCTGCTGGACCTGTCGCGCATCGACGCCGGGATCTTCCCGCTCGACATGCGCTCCGGCGACCTGCGCGACCCGGTGCGCTCCACCGTGGAGGCGCAGGCCGAGATTGCCGAGCAGCGGGGGATCAGCCTGGCCAGCCAGGTTCCCACCTCCCCGGTCATGCTGCGCTTCGATCGCGAGCGCGTCGTGCAGCTGCTCAGCAACCTGGTGGGCAACGCACTGAAGTTCACGCCGCGCGGGGGTGAGGTGATCGTGACGCTGCGCGACGGAACGGAGGCCGTCACGCTGCAGGTCCGCGACTCCGGCCCCGGCATTCCCGCGGCGGAGCTGCCGCACGTCTTCGATCGCTTCTTCCGCGGCACGAACGTGGGCGACGCCCGCGCATCCGGCTCCGGGCTGGGGCTGGCGATCGCCCGCTCGATCGTCGAGATGCACGGGGGACGGATCAGCGTGGCAAGCGAGCCGGGCAGCGGCTCCACGTTCACCATCGTGCTGCCGCGGACGCCGGAAGGTTCATGAAACTTCACGCTCCGGTGCCGCTGTCCGCAATCGTGGTGGAGCACGATGGTGACAGTCCCGCCCTTCCAGGGAACGAGCGAAGCACCTCATGACGCACTACGACGATCCGAATCCCATCCGCCCCGGAGCCGACGATCCGACCGAGCCGGTCGAGGTCCGTCGCTTTGGGCCAGCCCCCACGCAGCCGGTGCCGCCCTCCTCCACGGCACCGGACTCCTCCCCCTACGCCGCTCCGCCGGTGCAGCCGTGGTCGACCCGCCCGCCGGTCGTGGCGGGCCGTCCCGTACAGCCGGCGCGTCGGGGTCTCGGTGGCGGCGCCATCGTGGCGGTTGCCGTGGTGGCCGGCATCGTCTCCGGCTCCCTTTCGGCGGCGGCGGTCAGCACCCTGATGCGCGACCAGCCGGCGACGACCCAGAGCTCGCAGGCACCGCTGGGCCAGAACGTGTCGCAGGTGCACCTGGACGAGTCGTCGGCGGTGATCAGCGCGGTGCAGAGCGCCATGCCGGCCGTGGTGAAGATCCAGTCGACCAACGGTGCCGGCGGCCAGGGCGTGGGCACCGGCTTTATCTATGACGCGGACGGCTGGATCCTTACCAACCGCCACGTGGTGGCCGGCAGCAACCAGCTGACCGTGATCCTGGCGGACAGCACCGAGCTGACGGGCCGGGTCTACGGCATCGACACGCTGACAGACCTGGCCATCGTGAAGGTCGATGGCGGCAACCTGCCGACCATCAAGATCGGCTCGAGCGCCGACCTGGAGCAGGGGCAGCTGGCCATCGCCATCGGCAACCCGCTCGGGGAGTTCGAGAACACGGTGACCACCGGCGTGATCTCCGGCCTCGGTCGCCAGATCGTGGCCGGCAGCCAGGCCACCAGCAGCTCGGAGCAGCTGAACAACCTGATCCAGACCGACGCCGCCATCAACCCGGGCAACTCGGGCGGGCCGCTGCTGGACAGCGCCGGCCAGGTCATCGGCGTCAACACCGCCGTCAGCCAGGATGCGCAGGGCATCGGCTTCGCCATCCCCATCGACGTCGCCAAGCCGATCATGCAGCAGGCCGTGGCCGGGCAGCCGCTGGAGCGGCCCTGGATCGGGATCTACTACCGGCCGGTCACCAAGCAGCTGGCCGACGAGCTGAACCTGCCAGTGGACCAGGGCGTCGTCATCGACTCGAGCGGCAACCAGCCGGCCGTCTTCCCCAACAGCCCGGCGGCCAGCGCCGGCCTGCAGGAAGGCGACATCATCACGGCCCTGGACGGCGACCAGATCGACGCCGAGACGGACCTCGCCGAGCTCATCCTGCCGCACAAGCCGGGCGACACCGTCAGCCTCCAGATCAGGCGCGGCGGCGACGAGCGAACCGTGCAGGTGACGCTGGGCACGCTGCCGGAGCAGCCCTAGGCAGAGCCGGCGTCGGCCTCCGTGGCCGTGCGCCGCAGCGTGACCTCCACCGTGTCGAAGGCCCCGGGCAACGGGGCCTTCGGCTTGCGTACCCGGACCTCGACATCGCCGATGCGAGCGTCGGCCAGCAAGGCATCGGCAATCGTGCCGGCCAGCGCCTCGATGAGCCGGAACGACTGGCGCTCGACGATGGCCTGCACCGTGGTGAACACCGCCGAGTAGTCGACCGTATCGGCCAGGTCGTCGCTGGCGGCCGGCGCAGCCAGGTCGCCGCGCAGGACGACGTCCACCTCGAAGGGCTGCGGCTCCAGCCGCTCCTCGAGCTCGACGCCGTGCCGGCCGAGGAAGCGCATGCCGCGCAGCGTGATCCGATCAGTCATCGTCAGCCGCCCTCCAGCGCACGATGCCGTCCGTCACCCGCACGGTGCGGGCCATGGACGCGACGTCGTGCACGCGCACGATATCGGCTCCGTCGGCGATGGCCAGGCTCACCGTCGCGGCAGTGCCCTCCAGCCGCTCTTCCGGGGGCGCGCCTCCCAGCAGCTCGCCGATGAAGCGCTTGCGGCTGGTGCCGATGAGCAGCGGCAGCCCACCCAGCGCCGCCTTCAGCTCCGCCAGCCGATGGAGCAGCTCGACCGAGTGGTCGGGGGTCTTGCCGAAGCCAATGCCCGGATCGACGATCAGCCGATCTCGCCGCACGCCGGCCGCCTCGGCGGCCGCGATGGCGCGACGCAGCCAGGCCACGACCTCGTCGAACACGCCGTTCGGGTACTCGGCCACCTCGCGGTTGTGCATGAGCACCATGTAGCTGCCCCACTCGGCCGCCGCGCGCAGCGTGTCGCGATCCCGCGTGCCTGCCCACACGTCGTTGACCATGCCGGCTCCCGCCGCGACCGCCTGCCGAGCCACGGCGCCCTTGGTGGTGTCCACGCTGATGAGCACCGCATCCGCGAACTCCTCGTGCAGGGCAGCGACCACCGGCACCACCAGCGCGGCCTCGTCCTCCGCCGAGATCGGCGGGTGCTCGCCGTAGAACTGCGCCGGGCGGCTGGATTCGGCGCCCACGTCGAGCATGTCCGCGCCGGCGGCCACGAAGGCGCGCGCCTGCTCCAGGGCCGCGCTCGTGACCTCCGCCACGCTGCTGCCTTCCGGCGCCAGCCCGTCGCCACTGAACGAGTCGGGGGTGAGGTTCAGGATGCCCATCACGTAAGTCCGCTCCCCCCAGCGCAGCTTGGTCACGGCACCGGCCCCTCGGGAAGCAGCTCGCCGCGCAGGGCCCCGACCAGGTACAGGGACCCTGCGACCAGCACCGGCTGCTGCGATTCGCGTCGCATGGCCGCGGCCCTCTCCAGGGCCTGCCAGGGCTCCGCCACGGCGGCGCCGCCGCGCGTGCCGGTGACGCGGCGCCAAATCTGCAGGAGCTCCTCGGGCGGTAGGGCGGCGGCGTCCCGGATGGCGGTGAACACCGGTCGCGGCCGGGCCGCGGCCAGGGCCCGCAGCATGTCGGCAACTCGTTTTCCGCGCGTGGCGCCGAAGACGGTCGGCAGATCGTTCAAGCCCAGCTCCTCCAGCGCCGCGGCAAGGGCGCGCGCGCCCGCGGGATTGTGCGCCCCATCCAGCAGGATGCGGCCCTGGGGCGTGTCCGGCAGCAGCTCCAGGCGCCCCGGCCAGCGCGCGTCGGCCATGCCCCGGCGGATGGCGTCCTCGTCCAGGCCTTCCAGCGGTTGGCCGCGTCGCTCGCCGTCCTCGCGCAGCGCGTCCAGCACCGCCAGCGCGACCGCCGCATTCTGGGCCTGGTGCCGGCCCAGCAGCCCGACGCGCAGCTCTCCCAGCGTCCTGCCGGGCGTGAAGGCATCCAGCACCAGCCCGTCCAGGTCGTGCCGCAGGACGTCCGTCCGATACGGGCGGCGACGGCCCGCCAGCCGCAGCGGCACGCCCAGGCTCGCGCAGCGCGCCTCGATGGGCGCCAGGCCCCGGCCGGTCGCGCCGCTGACCGCCAGGTCGCCGGGCTTCACGATCGCCGCCTTCTCCGCGCCGATCGCGGCCAGCGTCGACCCGAGGAACCGCTCGTGGTCCTTCTGCACGTTGGTGATGGCCGCCACGCCGGGGTCCAGGACGTTGGTCGCGTCGAGCCGGCCGCCCATGCCCACCTCCACGACGGCCAGGTCCACCCGCTGGCGTGCCAGCTCGATGAAGGCGGCGGCGGTCAGCGTCTCGAACTCGGTGGGCGGTCCCAGGCGGGCGGTCACGCGATCGACCCCCGGCAGCACCCGCCGCACCGCCGCCGCGAACGCTGCCTCGGAGAGCGGCGTGCCGTCGATCGCGATGCGCTCGCGGTAGCTGACCAGGTGCGGCTTCGGCATGGTGCCGACCCGCAGACCGGCCGCCTCCAGCACCGAGCGCACCATGGCCACCACGCTGCCCTTGCCGTTGGTGCCGCCGACCAGCGCCCCGCGCAGCGCCCGCTCTGGGTGGTCGAGCTCGTCCAGGATGGCGCTGATGCGCTCCAGCCCCAGGCTGACGCCGAACCGGCCACGCGAGGTCAGCTCCCGCACCGCGGCGGGATAGTCGTCAGCCCTGCTCGTCCTCGTAGAAGACGCAGTCATGGAACTGCCCGGTGAGGCACAGGTCCGTAACGTACCCCGAGTCGAGGTGGACGCCGCCGCGCAGCTCGCAGCGGGACACCACGCCCTCCTGCTTCATGAGCGTGCGCAGCAGTTGCGGCGCCTCGATGGGCACGCGGCCCTTCGCACCCTGCGTCAGGAAGAAGTGCGGGCAGGAGTGCCGGCGCGGCCGGGAGTAGCCCAGCGGCATGCCGCGACGGCCGACGTGCACGGTCAGCGGCTGCGGGCTCTCGGCGAAGCGCTTCTCGGCGATCACGCAGCGGCCCGGCTCGCAGTCGATCTCGTTGTGGCAGCAGGCACGTGCCGGTCCCACGCCCTCCACCGCCCACAGCTCCCAGCAGGGCCGTCGCAGGATGAAGGCCGGGCAGCGGTAGCGGATCGTGAGCGAGCAGTTCTCGACCTCCCAGCACATGGTGCGCCGGTCGTTCTGCCGACGCTCCGGGCTGAATGGATCGCCGGCCTGCCGCCGATCCGCCCCGGTTCGCCGTTCGGTCTTGATGATCACGCTCGGAGTGGCCTCCCTCTCGCCGGCCGAGTGTAGCGGCTGGTTCGACGGCGGAAGGCCTATCCGGCGGCCGCCAATGGTCCTGGGTCGCGGTCCCTACGCGATGTACTCGCGCAGGCGCTCCTCCATGGCCTCCTGCGGCATGAAGCCAACGACACGGGCGGCCTCGCGGCCGTCCTTGAACACGATCATGGTCGGGATGCTGAAGATGCTGTAGCGCATCGCCAGCTGCTGGTTCTCATCGGTGTTGACCTTGGCCACGGCGATCTTGTCGCCATGCGCCTCGCCGATCGACTCCACCACGGGGGAGACGAGCCGGCACGGCCCGCACCACGGCGCCCAGAAGTCGACGAGCACCGGCTTTTCCGAGTCGAGAACCTGCGCCTCGAAGGTCGACTCGTCGACCGTCATCGGGGCGGACATGGGCTGGATGACCTCCTGGGTCATGCGGTGAATTTCAGGCGGGGATGCTAGCACCGGCCCGATGAACAGGCTCAGGCGGGTGTTGGCTCGGGCGGAGTGGGTGTAGGCGGTGCAGGCGTTGGGGTAGGAGGCTCTGGTGTGGGCGAGGGTGTCGGGGTCGGCTCCGGCCAGCGCGACAGGACGATGTCGACCTGGCCGTTCCGCGGCCAGTCGACGCCGGCGGACGGAGTGCTGCGGATGACCCGGCCCTCCGGCTGGGCGTCGCTGAACTCCCTGGTCACCTGTCCGAGCCGCAGCTCGGCGGCCTCGAGGGTGGCCACCGCCTGGTCCTCCGTCTGGCCGATGAGGTTCGGAACCGCCACGGTGTCCTCGCCGCTGCTGACGGTGAAGATCACGGTGTCACCCTCCGCGACGAGCGTGTCTGCCGGTGGGTCGGTGGAGATCACGTTGCCGGCCTCGATCTCGTCCGATGGCTCACGCTCGACCTCGACCACCAGGCCCAGATCCTCCGCCTGCCGGCGGGCGGCGGCCAGCGGCTGGTCGGTGAAGTCGGGCAGCTCGAACTGCGCCACCGGCGTCGGTGACGGGGTCGCGCCCGGGCCCAGGTTGCCGATGATCTGGAAGCCGAGGAAGCCGATGAGCCCCAGCAGCAGGACGGCCAGCAGCGCCAGCAGCCAGGTCCACCACGGCTGGCCGCGTTCGGGAGGCGGTGGCGGCGGCCGCCGTCCTGGCGGACGGCCGCCGGATGCGGCCCGATCGGCCGGCATGGTGACCCGTGGCGGGACATAGACCGTCGGCTCGCCGGCCGGAGGCAGCGGCGCCTGCTCGGGCTCAGCCACCGCGGGCATGGCTGCCATGGCGGCCGCCGCCTGCGCCGGGTCCTTCTGCCAGACGCGCAGCGCCTCGGCGAACGAACCGGCGTCCGGGAAGCGGTCGGCTGGCTCACGCTGCAGCGCCCGCATGACGATCGCCGACAGGCCGGCCGGCACCGGGCGGAAGGTCGAGGGCGGGGGCGGGTCCTCGTTCAGCCGCTTGAGCGCCACGCCGGCAGCCGAGTCACCCTCGAACGGCCGCCGCCCGGTCAGCATCTCGTACAGCACGATGCCCAGCGCGTACACGTCCGATGCGCCGGTGACCTCGTCGCCCCGCGCCTGCTCTGGGCTGAAGTAGTGGACCGATCCCAGCGTCGTGCCGGTCACGGTCATCGACGCCTCGGACACGGCGCGGGCGATGCCGAAATCGGTGACCTTCACGTCGCCGTCGTCGGTGATCAGGATGTTGCCCGGCTTCACGTCCCGGTGGACGAGTCCCCGCCGGTGAGCGGCCTCCAGGGCGGAGGCCACGCCGAGCGCCACGCGCACGGCGTCATCGGTGTCCAGGTGCCCTCGCTCGCGCAGGATGCCGGCCAGGTTGTCGCCCTCGACCAGCTGCATGACGATGAACTGCGAGCCATCGGCATCGGTACCGTAGTCGTAGACCGGCACGATGTTCGGGTGCGACAGCGACCCGGCGGCGCGAGCCTCCTGCCGGAAGCGGGCGGCGAAGCCGGCGTCGCTGCCGAACTGCTCGCGCAGCAGCTTGACGGCCACCTCCCGATCCAGCTGCTCGTCGACGGCACGCCAGATGGTGGCCATGCCGCCCTCGCCCAGCGGCGCGATGAGCCGGTAGCGCCCGCTGATGAGCCGCCCGATCATCTCCACGCCGCGATGCCCTCCGTGCGGGCGTCAGTCTCGCAGGTCGAGCCCGCGAAGGTAGGCGCGGAACTCATCCGCGTCCTCGCCGTCCAGCGCCATGGCCACGTTGGCCTTCATCCACCCGATGCGCGTCCCCGCGTCGTGGCGCACCCCCTCGAACTGGTAACCGAACACCGGCTGTTCGTCGCTCAGCGCTCGGATGGCGTCGGTCAGCTGGATCTCGCCGCCGGCGCCGCGCGGCGTGGTTTCCAGCACGTTGAAGATCTTCGGCGTCAGGACGTAGCGGCCGAGCACCGCCAGGTCCGATGGCGCCTTGCCGATGGGGGGCTTCTCGACCAGGTCGCCGATCTCGACCAGCCGTCCCTCCTCGCGGACCGGCTGCACGATCCCGTAGCGGCTCACGTCCTGCGGCGCCACGCGCTGCACCGCGACCACGCTGCCGCGGTGAGTGGCGTGCTGCTCGATGAGCTGGCGCGTGACCGGCGGACCTCCGGGGTTGAGCATCACGTCGTCCGACAGCAGGACGGCGAACGGCTCGTCGCCGACCAGCTCCTTGGCCATCAGCACCGCGTGGCCCAGTCCCAGCTGCTCCTTCTGGTGGACGAAGGCGATCGGCCCCGCCTGGGTGATGCGCCGCACCGCTCGCAGCAGCTCGATGTCGCCGCGCTCCTCCAGCCAGCGCTCCAGGGTCGGGTTCGCGTCGAAGTGGTCCTCGATCGCGCTGCGACCCGTGGCGATGACGATGATGATCTGCTCGATGCCGGAGGCGAACGCCTCCTCGACGGCGTACTGGATGATGGGGCGGTCCACCAGGGGAATGACCTCCTTGGGGATCGCCTTGGTCGCAGGCAGGAAGCGGGTTCCGAAGCCGGCGGCCGGCAGAACGGCCTTTCTGACGCGCGCGCTGATCAAGTCTCTCCAGTCATGCGAACGGGTTTGGCTGGTGCTCGCGTGGCGGTGCGATGGGGAGCCGTGTGCGGCTCAGGCCACGCGGGCGAGAGGTTGTCTCACGGGGAGGGGAGTATAGCAACCGTCGGGCCGATTCCCTCCGGCGCGCGATGGCCGACACGGCCTGGGACGCTACAATCGCCGCCCGATGTTGCGTTCGCTGGTCCGCACGATCCGTGGTCCCTCCAATGACCCCCGCATGGAGTTCATCAGCCGTCCGCTGCCCCGCGGCCTGACCGACGAAGAGGTGGTCGCCGCCCTGGAGCTGGCGCTGGAGCGCGAGCCGAATCCGGCGTTCCTGGTCGAGACGCTGCGGCCCGCGCTGCGAGAGGTCACCGGGCGCGACTACCAGGTGCTGGACCGATCCGTGCGCGACGTGACCGGCGCCTTCGGCAAGACGATGGTCATGATCCGCGACGGCGACGTCGGCCTGTGGCCGGGCTACAGGGCGCGCGCCTATCCGCTCCTCGACCGCTCGGGCCGCGCCGAGCAGGCGCGTCGCGAGATCGCGGCCGCGTCCGGCGAGGAGGCGCAGCCCTCCCCGTACAACCCGGCCGGCAAGCCCGGCTGGGCGCCACCGCCGCCGTTGGAGCGCGAGCCGCCGGTCAGCGTGCCGGTGGGCGACGCGGAGCAGGGCGCCGGGCTGCCGCAGGGCAGCGAGTGGCTGCCGCCCAGGGGGCAGGAAGACGGCTGATGGGCCGACAGAACGTGCCGCGCGACCAGTGGCTGGCGATCGGGGTGGAGTGCCCGCATTGCGGGGAGCGAGTCACCGAGGAGAACGTGTACTCGTGGCGCCCCACGCCGGACGACCCGAAGCTGCTGCTGCTCTACTGTCCGGACTGCGGCGATCGGGTCGAGATCAACCACGTCTGAGGGGGCTGGTGCCCCCAACCGGATTCGAACCGGTGATCTCCACCTTGAAAGGGTGGCGTCCTAGGCCTCTAGACGATGGGGGCGCCGCCGGCTGATGGTACCGCAGCGCAGCCGTCTGCCCCTCCGCCGCCTGGGCTAGCGGGCGTAGAACACCAGCAGCAGGATGACCGTCGCCGCCAGCGCCACGGCGGCCAGCACGATCATCAGGCCGCCGCCGAGCGCAATGGCCACCGAGCGACCGCCGTATCCGTCGCGATAGGCGCGCTGCGACCAGATCCAACCCTGCACGAACATGAAGATGCCCACCGCCGCGGCCACCAGGCCTGCGCCCAGCATGGCCAGCACGGACGTCGACGAGTCGCGGCCCAGCACGGCGACCGCGGCCAGCCCACCGGCCACGATCAGGCCGACCAGCCCGATCACCAGGTTTCGCGCGAGAGGGTGCATGCCCCGGAATTCTAGGGAGCGCGGCACGCAACGTGCAGACGGCTGTCAAGCGTGAACGACAACAACGGCGAGTCCCAGCCCCGCCGCAAGGCGGAGCCGATGAGCGTGCGCGACGCCGGCCGCAAGGGCGGGCGTGCCACGCGAGCCCGCTACGGCGCCGAGTTCTTCGCCGAGATCGGGCAGAAGGGCGGCAAGGCGGTCAGCCAGCGGTACCCGTCGGAGCACTTCCAGGCCATCGGTCGCAAGGGTGGCCGCCGCGTGGCAGAGCTCGTGGAGCGCGCCAAGCAGCTGGAGGCCGAGCAGGAGTAAGCCTGCCGGCCCGGCTGTCTCAGCCGGCCAGCCTGCCGAGCACGCTGTCGAGCGTGCGCACGATCAGCTCGGCATCCTGCGCGCCGATGGCCAGCGGGGGACGGATCTTCAGCACGTTTCCCCTGGGGCCGGTTGTGCCGATGAGCACGCCTGCCTCGCGCATCGCATCGCGCACCGTTCGAGCAAGGTCGGTGGCCGGCTGCCGTCCGCCCTGGTCCTCCACCAGCTCCACGCCGGCCATGAGCCCGCGCCCGCGGACGTCGCCGATGTGCAGATGCCGGCCGGCCAGCTCGGCCAGGCCATTGCGCAGCAGCTCGCCGACGCTCGCCGCGTTCGCGATCAGGTCCTCGTCGTCGATGACATCCAGCACGGTGAGCGCCGCCACGCACGCCACCGGGTTGCCACCGAACGTGCTGAAGAAAGTGGTCTGCTGCGCCATGCAGGCCGCGATGTCGGAGCGGGTGACGACGGCAGCCACCGGATGGCCGTTGCCCATCGGCTTGCCCAGGGTCACCACGTCGGGCACCACGCCCCAGGACGGGAACGTCCACAGCCCCTCGCCGCTGCGGCCGTGCCCGGCCTGCACCTCGTCGGCCACGTACAGCGCGCCGGCGTCCCTCGCCTCGCCGATGAGGGCAGCCACCGTCTCGGCGGCCGGCGCGAAGATGCCCGACGAGGTCCACATGCCGTCGATGAACAGCGCCGCCGGTCGCCGCCCGCGCTCGGTGAGCCGCGCCACCGAGGCCCGCATCTCGTGGCGCGCGACCGCCGCGGGATCCTGCGCCTCGGCGTAGCGGCCGCGGTAGGTGTCCGGAGCCGGAAACGTCTCCACTCCCGGCGGCTGCTGCCCGCGCGGCCATTCGGACGGCGAGAAGTCGGCGATGGCGGCGGTGAGGCCGTGGTACGCCCACTCCGCCACCAGGCCGGCGTCGCCGCCGGTGGCGATGGTGGCCAGCCGCCAGGCGAGGTCGTTGGCCTCGCTGCCCGAGTTCACGAACATCACGGTGTCCAGGCCGTCGGGCATCGAGGCCACGAGGCGCTCGGACAGCTCCACGATCGCCGAGTGCAGGTATCGGGTGTTCGTGTTCAGTGCAGCCTGCTGCCGCCCGATCGCATCGGCCACCCGTTGGTGCGCGTGACCGACCACCGGCACGTTGTTGTAGGCGTCCAGGTAGGCGCGGCCGTCGGCGTCGTACAGCCAGGCGCCGCGCCCGCGCACCAGGTGCAATGGGGTGGCATAGCTCAGGGATTCGAGGGCCGGCCCCAGGACGCGTTCCCGCCGCTGGGTAAGCTCCGCATCGGCGATGGGCGCC
>DASSNI010000109.1:0-2034 GCA_035701385.1 Candidatus Limnocylindria bacterium
CAGCGCAACGTCGAGACGCTGCGCGGCTTCGGCCACTACCTCGTGGAGCCGGAGGTCGGCGCACTGGCGTCCGGCCTGACCGGCGTCGGCCGCCTGGCAGAGCCGGCGACCATCGCCGATGCGGTGGAGCAGCTCTTCGCCCGCGCCGGCGACCTCGAGGGGCTGCACGTCGTGGTCAGCGCCGGCGGCACGCGCGAGCCGCTCGACCCGGTGCGCTTCATCGGCAACCGCTCCAGCGGCAAGATGGGCGTGGCCATCGCCGAGGCTGCTCGAGACCGCGGCGCCAGCGTGACGTTGATCGCCGGCGCCATGAGCGCCACGCCACCGCGAGGCGTGACGGTGATCGACGCCACGACCGCCGCCAGCATGCGCGAGGCGGTGCTGCGCGCCGCCCCATCGGCGGACATCCTGGTCATGGCCGCCGCCGTCGCCGACTTCGCGCCCAAGCGCCCATCGGCTCGCAAGATCAAGCGCGACTCAGGGCTGCAGGTGGAGCTGGTGCCGAACCCGGACATCGTGGCCGAGGTGGGCGAGATGCCGGAGGACCTGCGGCCGTTCCTCATCGGCTTCGCGGCCGAGTCCGACGACCTGGAGGCCAACGCTCGCAGCAAGCTCCGCGACAAGGGCCTGGACCTCATCGTGGGCAACACCGTGGGCGGGCCCTTCGACGCCATCGGCTCTGATGACAACAAGGTCACGGTCTTCGGCGCCGAAGGCGCGCTGACCGATTGGCCGATGCTTCCCAAGCGGCAGGTCGCCGAGCGGCTGTGGGACCTGATCGTCGACCGCTACCGCAAGGCACGCCCCGAGCCCTCCGACACGCCGCCGGCCCGCTCGCGCCGGCCCTGAGTCCGTTGCGGGTCATCGAGAGCGCGGCGGACCTGCGGGTCGCGATCCTGGAGCGCCGCGTGGCCGGCGACTCCGTGGGCTTCGTGCCCACGATGGGCATGCTGCACGCCGGCCAGCTGTCGCTGGTGAAGAAGGCGCGCGACGAGAACGGCTGCGTGGTGGTCAGCTGCTTCACCAACCCGCACGACTTCAGCGCCCTGGACGAGGGCGACCACGGCCACCGTGACGTCGTCCGCGACCACGCGCTGCTGGAGCAGCACATGGCCGACATCGTCTTCTCGCCCGACGTCTCCGTCCTCTACCCCGCCGACGACCTGACCCGCGTCACGGTAGAAGGCCTCACCCGCCAGCTCGAGGGCGCCTCGCGCCCGGGCCACCTGGACGGCCTGACGACGGTGATGCTGAAGCTCATCAACCTGGTCGGGCCCGCGCGGCTCTACCTGGGGCAGAAGCACGCCCAGCAGGTCGTGATCCTGCGCCGCATGATGCGCGACCTGTTCATGAACGTGGACCTGGTCGTGTGCCCCACCGTTCGCGAAGCCGATGGGCTGGCGATGTCATCGGCCAATGCCCGCCTCTCGGTCGAGGAGCGGATGGCCGCCACGTGCCTGTTCAACGCCCTCTCCGCGGCCCGTGCCGCCTACGACGCCGGCGAGCGCTCCGCCGAGGTGCTGCGCGCACGCATGGAGGAGGTGCTGGCTGCGGAGCCGATGGCGCGGCCGGACTACGTCAGCGTCGCCGACGCCGGCACGCTCGCCGAGCTGCAGCGGGTCTCCGGCCCGGCGCTGGCCCTGGTGGCCGCCTGGGTGGGACGCACCCGGCTCACCGACAACATGCCGCTCGCCTGGGACGTGGCCTGACCGTCCTGCTGCCGTGGCCGCGACCGCGACGCGCCACTGCGATTCACCTCGCGCATGTAAAGGCGAAGGAGGGACAGTTCCTGCGCGCGCGATGTCACGGGTGACTCATGCGGCGAAGGAGCCTGCCGTTTGCAGGCGTGCTTCGGAGTTACATATCCCCCATGAATCACGGCTGGCTGGGAGGCGGGCCACTCTCGAAACGAAAGTACTGGTGACGCACCCCCAGTCGTCCGTATGATGCGGTCTGGCTACGCAGCGGCCGGCCGCCCCCGGCTGGCCTGCGCGGAGCTTGGAGGCCGGCGAGTGCCCACGTCCGGCCTCCTTT
>DASSNI010000110.1:0-2661 GCA_035701385.1 Candidatus Limnocylindria bacterium
TGCGCTGGGCCTACTCGGACCCCCGGCTCGACCACGTTCCTGCCCTGATGGCCGAGCTCGAACGCACCGATGCGGACTATGCCGGCGCCCTGGACCACGAGGCGGATGTCCTGGTGCGGATGCGGGCACAGGGCAAGACGCCGGCGCAGCGCGTGCACGACTACCTGATGCTGCTGGGCATGGAAGGCGCCGAGCAGGTGCGCACCGCGATCGCCTCCCTCCTGCCGCCCGGCATCCCGGAGTCCGCGGTCGCCGCGACCATCCGCCAGATGCGGCGTCGATGGCTGGAGCTGTACGGCGATGATCCCTTCTTCGCCGAGGATTGAGCCCGCGGCACGCCTTCTGCACGGTCCGTTGGAGAACACGTACAGAGGGGATGCCACCCATGCCAGAGCTCAGCACGCGTGATCGCGACAAGCTCGACCGCGACCAGTTCGCCTATGTCGACCGTGAGGGCGGGGAGCACCTGCCGATCAACGACGAGTCGCACGTCCGGAATGCCATCAGCCGCTTCAACCAGACGGACTTCGACAGCAAGACGGCCAAGGAAGAGGCGGCGCGCAAGATCCTGAAGGCCGCGAAGCGGCACGACATCGAGGTAGACGAGGACTCGGACGTGGTGAAGGCCACGCGTTAGACCTTCGCCGACTGCATGAGGCGGGCCTTCGTGCCCGCCTCCGTATACTCGCTCGGAAGCCGCACGAGCGAGGCTCTCTCCATCACTCCCCCATCTCCCCGGTGCGTTGGTGGCCTGCTCGCCGCCCTGCTGCTCGCCGCGCTCGTGCTGCCGGCGGCGGCATCGGCCCACGCGGAGCTCATCGGTTCGGACCCCGAGGCCAATGCCAGCCTGCTCGAGTCGCCGACCGATCTCACGCTCACCTTCAGCGAGGCGATCGACGAGGCGTCGGCGACCGTCACCCTCCTCACGCCCGAGCAGGTCGTCATTCCGGGCGTGGGCCCGCTCACCGTGGACCGGGCGGGAACCGTAGCAACCGTGCCGCTGCCGACCCTTACACCGGGCGTCTACACGGTCGACTACCAGGTGACGTCGGCGGTGGACGGTCACGTGACCAGCGGGATCTTCGCCTTCCTGGTTGACCCCAGCGGAACCCAGGCGCCGCCTACTTCGGAGAGCAGTCAGACCTCGCTCTCGACTGGGCTCGACGTGGTGCTGGCTCGCTGGCTGGCGCTCGCCGCCGCCCTGGCGCTGGTTGGCATCGTCGTGTTCTGGCTGTTCAGCGCGCGCCCCGCACTGGCGCACAGCGGCGTGTCGGAGGTGGCGGCGCCGTGGGGGCCGATCTCCATCGCGGCGGCCGCCACGCTGCTCGGCCTGGTGCTGTACCTCACGCTCGCGGCGCAACCGATCATCGAATCCGGCGGCCACCTGGGCCACGGCGACAGCTTCCCGCTCGACTTCGCGGCGCCGTTCGGCTGGACGCCGTTCGCCATCGCCATGCGGGTCGCCATGCTGGGCGCGTTCGCGGCCTTCGCCCTGGCGGTGAGCCACTGGATCGCGCACGACGAGGCGCGCCGTCGCAGCACACCCGCACCCCTCTCCGCGGATCGCGGCTGGCTGTCGGTCATGCTCGCGGCCGGGCTGCTGACGCTGGGCGGCATGAGCTTCGCCGGCCACGCGGCCGCCAACGGGCCGTTGACGGCGGCCATCGACCTGCTGCACCTGGTGGCAGCGGCCTGCTGGATCGGCACGCTGGCTGGGCTGGCGCTGCTCGTGTTCCGCCGGCGCGAGGTGGTGGCCGAGGCGCTGCGCCACCACTCCCGGATCGCGCTGGCAGCGGCGCCCATCGTGGTGCTGAGCGGATTGATCAACTCGCCGCTGCTGGTCGGTGACGCGCGCGAGCTGGTGGCCAGCGGCTACGGCAACACGGTCCTGCTGAAGGTGCTCCTCTTCTCCGGGGCGGTGGGGCTCGGCTCGGCGAACTTCTTCCTGGTCCGTGCGGGCAGCGTGCGACGCTCCCTGCCGCTCATCGGCGTGGAGCTGGTGCTGGGCGCGGCGGCCGTGCTGGCGGCTGCAAACCTGGTGAGTGGCCAGCCGTCCGGCACGCGGCGTCCGGAGCTCGTGCAGCCGCCGCTCACCACCGCGCACCTGTATGGCGAGGCGGGCGCATCGTCGGTGCACGTGGCGGTGAACCTGCCCGTGCCCGGCAACCAGGGCTACCAGGTCGGCATCGCGCGCCGCGACAATGGCGCCCCGCGCGACGACGTGCAGCGCGTTTTCCTGGAGTTCACGCCGCCCGAGGGATCGGACCTCGCCCCGGAGCGCGTGCAGCTCGAGCAGGGCGCCAGCGACTCGGTGTGGAGCACGCAGGGCGCGTACACGCCGGTGGTCGGCGAGTGGGGCCTCGAGGTCATCGTCCGCCGCGTCGGCGAGCTGGATGAGTCGGCACATTTCCCGCTGACCGTCAGCGAGCCACAGCCTCCGCAGACGGTGCCGCCGCCGGACATCGGCGTCGGCGTGCCCCGGCTGCTGACCGCGGCGTGGGTCCTGGTGCCGGACGGGGTCGGTGGATGGCTCGTCGTCTTGATCCTGCTGGCCGGAGGCATCGGCGTCGGACTGCTGGCGCGCAGCCGTCCTTCGGCATGGCTCTCGGTGGCACGGGCTGCCCTGGTGCTGGCGACCGTCGGCATCGGCCTGGTGGTTGG
>DASSNI010000111.1:0-8986 GCA_035701385.1 Candidatus Limnocylindria bacterium
GCGGCGGCTTCACGCACGGCCGCGAGCAGCGAATCGGCGGATTCGGCGTCGTCCAGCTGCACCTCGCGCCGCGCGCGCGCCATGCCGACCAGGTGCAGATGAAAGTCCCACATGCCCGGGACCACGGCCGCGTTGCCGAAAGAAAGGTGTCGCGCGCTCGGCGCCGCATCCGCCAGGACATCGGCCACGCTGCCGACGCCGACCACCTGGCCGTCGGCGATGCCGACGGCCCCGGCGGACCGCAGCCCATCGGGGCGCGCCTCGACCAGGACCTCGCCGCTGACCACCAGGGAGGCGCGCGGCGGGCTCATCGGCGAGGCGTGCGCACGAACGACCCCTGCGACGGGCCGAGCGCGATCCGCAGCAGGGCGCCCGGAACGACGAGCAGCCAGTGGGACAGGAAAAAGGCCCCGCGGGTCGCCCGGCCGAGTGTGCCCAGCACCCCGGACTCGTTGCGCTGGGCCGCCAGCCCGCCAAGGGCCAGCAGGTAGGTGCCCATCCCGTAGCCGACGAACAGGGTCAGCGGCGCGGTCCAGTCGGCGGGCACCGGCAGCGGTACCGTCAGCAGGCTGGCCACCACCGCCGCCACGAACACCGGCGGGATCAGGAATTCGCCGATGAACAGGATGAAGTCCAGGCGGCGGGCGAACGGCAGCCGGCTGTTGGCCACCAGGGCGGGCCCCCGCTCGATGAGCCGCCGCAGGCTGCCTTCCGCCCAGCGCAGCCGCTGCCGCCACAGGTCGCCGACATCCTCGACCGCCTCTTCCTGCAGCTGCACCTCGGGCGCCAGGGTGATTCGCTCGCCGTTGGCGGTCAGCCTGGTGGAGAGGTCCAGGTCCTCGGTGAGCGCCTCCGGCGCCCAGCCGCCGGCCGCCTCGAGCGCCGCGCGGCGGACGAACATGCCATTGCCGCGCAGCTCGGCCGTGCCATCGCTGGCCCAGCGTCCGCACTGGCTGGCCATGTCCATGAGCTGCTCCTCGTCCTGCGCGGCCGCCAGCCAGCCGCCGCGCCGGTTCGAAGCGCGACGCTGGACCTGCAGCGCGGCGGCATCCGAGTCGCGCCCCCATGCGGCAATGGCGGCTGTCAAGAAGCTCGGCGCGATCCGCGAGTCGGCGTCCAGCACCGCCACCACCTCGCCATTCAGGCGGTCGTGCGACCAGGCGAGCACCGCTCCCTTGGTGGCCGGGCCGCTGCCGCGCTCACGCCGCAGCACCTCGAGGCCTTGCCCTCCGGCATCGGCGGCCAGGCGACCGGTGTCGTCCGTGGAGCCGTCGTCCACCACCACCAGCTGCAGCGGACCGGCGTAGTCCTGCGCGGCCAGGTCCCCGACCACGCCGCCGATCACCGTCGCCTCGTTCGCGGCGGGCACCACCACCGAGAGGGAGGGGAGGGCATCCGCCGGTGGCGCACCCCCCTCGCGGACTGCCGCACGCATGATCCGCCACCCCTGCCAGGCAAGGAAGCCGACGTAGAAGAGGGAGAGGAAGATCGCCGCCTGAAGAAGCCGCGCGACGAGCACCGACGTCACCGACAGCCAGCCGACCAGCGCCGCGGCGGCCAGGATGGCTCCGGCGAGGAGCCTACTGCGCATCCTCGGCCGCATCTCCCCCATCGGTCGCCGGGTTGGCGTGCAGGCCGGCGCGCGCGTTGTGCCGCCACGAGGCGATGCCGGCGGCCAACGTGGCCAGGCCCAGCAGCCCCATCACCACCGGGATGCCGGCCCCGCGCAGCACGATGTTCAGCAGGTCGGCGGCCGCCGGCGCGACGAGCACCGGCAGGAAGGAGGCGACCGACAGCAGCGTGTTCAGGATGCCGAAGATCCGGCCGCGGACCCCGGTGGGCAGCTCCTCCTGCAGGGCGGTCTGCGAGGGGATCGCCACGAAGGCGTACTCCACGCCGGCGGTGATGGCGATGACCACCACCAGGGCGATCAGCGAGATGATCGGGGACAGGGCCTCGGGCAGGCTGCTCTCGATCGGCCCCACGGCAGGCGCCAGCCAGCCGGTGACCGGCTTCACCAGCGCCAGGCCCATGAGGGTCACGCCCATGGCCACCAGGCCAAGGTCGATCAGCAGCCGCCGCGGGATGCCCTTGCCGTAGGCGTTCAGGAAAAGGATGCCCATCACCGCGCCCAGCCCCGCGGGTCCCATCACGAAGAAGAAGTCCTCCGGCCGCAGGCGCAGGATGTCGGTCGCAAAGCCGGGGCCGATTGCGCCCATCACACCGATGAGGCTGGCTGCGATCCCCAGGTAGGCCAGCGACCAGGCGATGTGCCGGTTGGCGCGGACGAAGCCGATGCCCTCGCGCACCTCATCGAAGACGGCGGCCAGCGCGTGTGCAGCGGTCCCGGCCGCCGGCAGCGCCACGTGCTCCGGGCGGCAGGATGGCAGCGGGATGATGGCCGCCGCCGCCAGCCCGAACATCACGGCCACCACGATGAACACGGTGCTCGCTCCGGCCGTGGTGAGCAGCAGCGGACCGAGGAAGCCGAAGCCGATGGCGAACGTGGCGTTCACCGTCAGCACGAACACCGAGTTGGCGGCCATGAGGTGGCGCCGATCCACCACGCGCGGGATGGCGGTCAGCTCCGCCGGGGCGAAGAAGGCGGTGACCGTGGCGATGAAGAGGTTGATGAACAGGATCAGGCCGACGTGGCTGCCGACGAAGATGAACAGCACCGTGCCGACGGCCCGCAGGACGTTGGCCCCGAGCATGATGTAGCGCGCGTCGCTGCGCTCCACGAAGACGCCGGCCACTGCGCTGAAGATCACGGCCGGGACCAGGAACGTCAGGATCAGCACCGCGTTGGCGGTGTTCGAGCGCGTGGCGCTGACCACGACCGCCATCAGCGCCGCCAGCACCATGTTGCTGGCCAGCTGGCTGAGCAGCTGCGCGGTCCACAGCAGCACGAAGGAGCGGTTGCGGAAGACGCTGCCGGCGCCGGATAGGTCCTGGCTGCCGATGTCCTGCGGCAGGTCCAGGTGGGTCACGACCCGCGCTCGAGGTGCGCGACGTACCGCCGTTCGACGTCCAGGCGGTCCATCAGGATGCGGTGGCCGCAGCCCGCGCAGACCAGGCCGATGTCGGCGCCGATGCGCTGCACGCGCCACTCATGGCTTCCGCACGGATGCGCCTTGCGCAGGCGGATGAGGTCGCCGATCTGCAGCTCTACGGCGGCCAAGGTCACGCGCCGGTCTCCGCCGCGGTCGCGCCGGTGAAGGCGAACTGGCCGATGCGGAGCGCCGGGACCCGGGCGTTGATGCCGCTGTACTCGGCGCCGACCATCTTCGTCTCGGAGCCGATGGACTGGATGCGGCTGAAGGCCGCCGGGATCTCCTCGGTGAAGCGCAGGTTGCGCACCGGGCGCACGATGCGCCCGTTCTCGATCAGGAAGGTGCCGTCTTTCGTCATGCCGGTCAGCACGCCTCGCCGCGCATGGACGATGTTCACGTAGTGGAAGCGGGTCACCCACAGGCCGCGCTCGATGGAGGACAGCATCGCGTCCTTCGAGCTGGAGCCCGGCGCCATGAACAGGTTCCAGGCCAGCGGCCCGAAGGTGTTCGGCGCCGGCAGGGCGTGGCCGGTGGACGGCACGCCGGCCCGCCGCGCGGTCGCGGAGTCGTGCACCAGGCCGGTGGCCACGCCATCGGTCACCAAATCGACGCGCTTCTTGGCGACGCCCTCGAAATCGGTGGCCGTCGGCAGGCCGCTGGGGTCGTTGCCGTCGTCCCAGATGCACACGTTGTCGCCCATGACCCGCTTGCCGAGCTCCATGAAGCTGCGGCCCTCCTCCACGGCCAGCGCGGAGAAGCTCGCGTAGGAGAGGTACTCCAGGATGGTCTGGACGGCGTACTCCTCCAGGATCACGTCGTAGGCGCCGGGCTCCAGGTCGCCGGCGTTCACCGAGCGCCCGGCCTTGTCCGCCGCCTCGGCGCCGACCGCCGCCGCGTCGATGGCACCGATGTCGGTGCTGATGGACTGCGCGTAGCCGGACGCACGGTCCCGGCCGGTCATGACGGTCAGCAGCTTGGCCTGCGTGGTCGAGTGCTTGGAGCGCAGGCCATTGGTGTTGGCGATGGCGATGGTCGAGGCATCGGTCGAGAAGGCGCCGCTGGCGATGAGGTCCTCCGCCTGCGCGGCGGCGATCACGGCGCGGGCACCCTCCGCTCGCCGGTCGGGCTGCGCGTCCGCGGTGGCCGGCACGTAGCCGAGATCGCTGTCCCCCGCCCCGGCGTCGGCCGCCGCCAGCGGCGGCAGCTCCGGGTTCGGCGCCGAGCGGCGGCAGATCTCCTGGGCCCGCCCCACCACTTCGGCAATGCCCTGGTCGTCGAGGCGGTTTGTGCTGGCCACGCCGGTGCGTCCGTCGGCCACGACGCGCACCCGGAGGCTGGCGTCGTGCTCGACCACGTTCTGATGGATGCGCGAGTTCGCGAAGCGCGTCAGTGCGGCGTCGCGCGCCAGGTACAGCACCTCCGCCTCTCCCCGGACCAGGCGCAGCGCCAGATCGATCGCCTCCTCCGGCGCCGCTCGGCGGTCGACGTGGCTGCCTACCACTTGCCCACCCCTACCCGCACGTTGCGGAACCGGGCCGGCGCGGCCCCGTGGCCGACGCGGTGCGTCTGCATCGGCTCGCCCTTGCCGCAGTTCGGCACGCCCCACAGCCGCCACTCGGAGGGTGAGCAGATCGCGTCGCAGCTGCCCCAGAACTCGGGCGTGATGCCGGTGTAGGTCGGGTTCTTGATCATCTCGGCCAGCTTGCCGTTGCGGATCCGCCAGCCCGCCTGGGTGCCGAACTGGAAGTTCAGCCGCCGGTCGTCGATGCTCCACGATTTGTTGGTGCTGACGAAGATGCCGTCATCGGTATCGGCGATCAGGTCCTCCACTGTGCCGGCCTGGCCCGGGCGCAGGTTGACGTTCGTCATGCGGATCAGCGGGATCACGTTCCAGCCAGACGCCCGGCTCGATCCCATGCTGCGCCGGCCGATGATCGGCGCCGTCTCGCGGCTGGTCAGGTAGCCGACGAACTGGCCGGCCGACACGATCGGCGTGTTCTGGGCGGGCACGCCCTCGTCGTCGTAGCCGAAGGTGCCCAGCCCACCGGGCGCGGTGGCATCGGCGTCGATGTTCACGATGTCGCTGCCGTAGCGAAGCGTGCCGAGCTTGTCCAGGGTCAGGAACGAAGTGCCGGCGAAGCTGGCCTCCATCCCCAGCACACGATCCAGCTCGATGGGATGCCCGCACGACTCGTGCACCTGCAGCGCCATCTGCGAGGAGTCGATCACCAGCGTCATCTCGCCCGACGGGCAGTCCTCGGCCGACAGCAGCGCCACCGCCTCCTCCGCGATGCGCTGCGCGTTGTCGGTCAGGGCCATGGCGCGCACCGCCTCGAAGCCGCCGGTCACGTGCTGGCCGCCCGCCGAGTTGGGCCAGGAGCGAGACTGCGACTCGTTGTCGTCGACGGCCGTGGCCTCGATCCCGGCGCCCACCTCGGTGAGCTCCTGCTCGACGTGCGCTCCCTCGGTGGAGGCAAAGGTCTTGCGCTCGCGGGCCGCCTCCACGTTTCCTTCGCGCACGGTCACGCCCTTCACCGCCGCCATGGCCGCGTCCGCATCGAACAGGATGCGCAGCTTCTCATCCATGGACACTGCGAACGGGTCTTCGCCCACTGGCGTCGCGTAGTGGCCCGTCTGCGGCGGCGTGTCGTCCAGCACCACCCGATCGCCGGGAGCCAGGCCGCTGGCCCTCGCGATCTCGACCGCCTCCCTCGTGACGCGCTCCACCTCTCGCGGCGTCATCACCGCCGAGCCGGAGAAGCCCCAGGCCCCGTCGACCAGGACGCGCACTCCGAACCCGGTGGACAGGTTCGAGCTGGCTGCCTCGAGCGCGCCGTTCTTCACGGCCAGCGATTCGCTTTCGCGCTCGGTGATCCTGATGTCCGCGTATCCGGCGCCGGCGCGCTGTGCGGCGTCGAGCGCCTGGTCGATCAGCTCGTTCATGGCAATCCCGTGCAGGTGACGGCCCATGCCGCCGCTGCTTCGGGCGCTGCGGGCACCCCGCTGGCGGACTCGGAAATCGGCTGGACGGGCGCCACTCTACGGCGCCCCCGCGGACAGGGTCAAGGCGCGGACCTCCGTCACTGGGCCGGCTGGGCGATGGTAGGCACCAGGCTGATGGACGTCGCCGGCACCGTGATCCGATCCGATTGGGTGGCCACGATCGAGGCGTCGATGAACTGCTGCAGCTGGGCAATGATGCCGCCGGGGCGCTCCATGGTGGCCAGCAGGCCGTCCGGTGAGCCGATGGCGTTCAGCGTGAACCGATTTCCGACCTGGTGGCCATCGATGAGCAACGACACCGGGCCCTGCACCGCCACCGAGCGCTGGGTGATGCGCACGTCATCCACCGCCAGCGCCTCGGCCCCGGCGTTGCGCAGCTCGTTCAGCAGGTCGTTGAGCGCGATCGCGTCCAGGTTGCCGTCCACCTCCAGCACGATGCCCTCCCCCTGGACCGCGGCCAGCCCGCCGAAGGCGGTGATGCGCCGCAGGTCCTCGCGCCCGACCTCCAGGGCGCTCTGTCCCTGCGGGCCGGTGAGGCGGTAGCCGCGCAGCGTCTCCTGCAGGTCGGCCAGGCCCGTGCGCAGCTCGCGATTGCGCGCCCCGAGGGTGTCGACCAGCTCCGACAGCTCCTGCGCGTTGAGGCTGCTGATCTCCGTCGGACGCTGCTGCGAGCGCAGCTGCCCCACGAGCAGCATGCCGACGATGAGGGCCACGCCGAACAGGCTGGCCTGCGCCAGCGGCCGCCTCATTCGTCCACCTCCTCGAGCGGAATGGCCCAGCGGAACCGGGTGGTGCCGACGAACGCCCGCAGCGTGAGGTCGCCGCTGACCTGCGTGGCGAACTCAAGGCCGAAGAACTCGATACGCTGCGCCACGCGGCCACGGAACGCAGGGTGCTGCTGGAAGGCGTCCAGCAGTCCGTCCGGGCCGATGGCCTCGATCCGGAACGGCGGCGACAGGAAGGCGGTGTTGACCAGCACCGATGCCCCCACGCCGTAGATCGAAGAGGTGGCGACCAGCCGCTCCCCGTTGATCGAGATCGCCTCGGCGCCAGATGCCCACAGGGCCGTGACAATGTCGCGCAGGTCGTCCACCAGCACGATGAAGTTCGCGGGGTTCTCGCCGGCGGGCACCACCCGCTTGGAATCGGCGATCTCGACGATGACCCCCGGCCCGTGCACCGCGGTCAGGCCCACGGCCAGCCGCGCCGCCGCGAGCTGCTGGTTGAGCTGTTCCAACACTGCCGAGCTGGTGGTCGACTCCTCCTGGAAGCGGCGCACCTCGGCCTCCGCGGCCTCGATCTGCTGCCGCAGGTCGGCCTGCTCCTGCTCCAGCGCCGTCACCTGCCGCGCCAGCGTCTGCTGCGCCGAGGTGGTGAACGCCTGTCGCGCCCCGGAGCTGTTCCACTGGATGGCGCCCACGAAGCCGACCACCGCCAGGGCGGCCGCGATAGAGACGCCCCAGGCGCCGAATGGCCGCAGCGGCCGCCGCGAGACGGCGGCGCTCATGCGGGCGGTTCCTGCGAGCGGCGCATCAGCAGCCAGCCACCACCGGCAGCCACGGCCACCACGACCACGATCGCCACGAAGATCCAGGCGGGCATGCCGTCATTCTCCGCGCCCGGACCCGGCGCCGGAGCGGGTGTGGCGCCAGGTCCGTCCGGGCCGGACGGCCCGTCGCCGGGCTTGCGCACGTTCGACGGCAGGATGGGTGCCGCCTCCACCGGTTGCGGCTCATCGGCCCCGAAGGCGTCGTAGTACGCCGCGTACAGGGCATCGGCCGGTTCGCCGGCGGCCGCCTCGAGCGCCTCGGCATCGGACGCGCCGTTGCGGTACGCCTCCGCCAGCCGTGCGATGGCCTCGGGGCCGTGCTCGCCGATCAGCATGTCGACCATGGTGGTGCCCATGGCGTACGACAGGGTTGCTCCTCGCGTGCCGAACGGGAAGTCGTAGCTGATGGCCTCGAACGAGAAGAGGCCGCGGTCATCGGCCTCCGCCTGCACCACGGCGCGCTGCAGGTCAGCCGACTGGGTCTCCGCCCAGGTGGCGAGGCCCTCGTTCAGCCACTTCGCCGGGGAGTGCAGCGGGTTGTCGGTGGCGTCGGAGAAGACGACGTGGGTCACCTCGTGCACGATGGTCGTTTCCAGGTAGTCGCTCGACCCGCCGCCCAGCCACATGAAGATGGTGCGCAGCTCGGGGAAGGTGGCGGCCCCGAACCACTCGCGCGCGCCGGGGCCCAGCGCGCCGAAGAAGTCGTCCCGCGCCTCGTACACGAAGATGTCCACCGGCCCGGCCATCTCGTGTCCCAGCAGCGCCTCGGCGCGAGCCGCCCCGTCCGCGGTCAGGTCGCCGAAGCGGCGCGCCACGCCCTCCGCGCCGCCGTACCAGTGCACCGTCGCCCGCCCGATCACCGCGCTCTGCCAGTCGAGGCCGGGCCGGTCGTCGTCGTACAGCAGCGTGCCCTCCGGGCTGAGGCGCACCGTGTGGCCCGTCGTCGCGCGCCAGCGGTAGCTGATGCGGGTGTTCGGCGTCACGTAGCGGTCGGCCGCGTCCCACACGTACTCGGCGGCGTCGCCGCCGGCCTGCACCGGGACGACCAGGGTGGCGTCGGACCCGGTGAAGCGAAGCAGCAGCTCCAGCCTGTCAGGCGCGCCGCCCGCCAGACCGACGCGGAAGGTCATGGACTGCCCGTAGGTGGCATCGGCGCTGGAAGCTCCGAAGCCGGTGAAGCCGAGCACCGGCGAACCCGGCGCCGCGGCGGTCAGCAGGAGGACCGCAACCGCGCATGCCGCCGCGAGGCGTGCGGTCAGCCGTCCCACGACACCCTCCCGAAGTCCAGGATGCCGGTCGTCAGGTTGCCCAGCCCGCGCAGTCCCGGCCGCACCAGCCACCAGCTGGCCGGGTACGACCACGGGATGAGCGGCGCCTGCTC
>DASSNI010000112.1:0-5943 GCA_035701385.1 Candidatus Limnocylindria bacterium
GCACGAGGAGAGGCCACGTCTACTTCCCGACCTCGGGCGTGGCGTCGATCGTCGCCATCGGCGAGGGGGGCGAAACGGTGGACACCGCCATCATCGGCCGCGAGGGGATGACCGGCCTGTCCGTATTCCTGGGCACCGGCCAGATGCCGATGCGGACCCTTGTCCAGGTGCCTCTCAAGGGGTTCCGCCTGACGGCAGCGGACCTGCGCCAGGAGCTGGAGCGCGGCGGAAAGCTGGTGAACCTCCTGCAGCGCTACACCCAGGTGGTGATGGTCTGCATGGCGCAGCTGATCCTGTGCAACCGGATGCACCGGCTCGACCAGCGTGCGGCCCGATGGCTCCTCCAGGTCGACGAACGCGTCGATGAGAATCCGTTCGACGTCACGCAGCAGTTCCTGGCGGAGATGATCGGCGCCCAGCGGCCGTCGGTATCCCTGGCGGTCAGCCAGTTCAAGGACGACGGCCTCATCACCTACACCCGCGGCCGCATCAAGATCAAGGACCGTGACGGGCTGCTGCGTCGGTCGTGCGGCTGCATCACGGTCATGCACGAGGAGGAAGCGCGCCTCCGCGACACCACCGAGCGCTTCGACATCGGCCGACGAAGGGAGACCTGGCGGCTGGCAGGAGGCGTGCAAGGGTCAGAAGCAGGGTCGGTGGTATCCTCAGCGACCCAGAATCCCGCAACGATTGAGGGTTGAGCCACATGTTCAGCCGCGTACGCATCGCAATCCGCTTCTTCTTCATGGGGCTGGCGGTCGGCGTCCTGCTCGCACCACGCTCCGGCCAGGAGACCCGGCGGATGGTGCGCGAGCGCGCGGACCGGCTCCTCAACGACCTGCTCGACGCCGCGACCCTGGGCGCCTTCGACTCTGGAGCCGATACCGACGAGGGCACCGGCCAGACCGCCACGCGCAGCACGAATGGCCGATCCCGCAAGGCCAGCGGCACGGCGACCAGCGCAGCCAGCGGGGCCGCCTGAGCCCAATCTCCGTCACGCCGCGCCGAGCTCGCGGCCGTGAGCAAGTGGTGGCGGCGCGCTGCCCGCGCGCGCAGCGAGCACGTGGCCCTGAGCCTGGCCGATGCGCGCGACCGCATGGTCGCCACCCAGATCGAGGCCCGTGGCCTCCGCGATCCTGAGCTGCTGCGCGCCTTTCGCACGGTGCCGCGCGAGCTGTTCGTCGAGTCGGAGTCGCCGTACGGCGATCAGGCGCTGCCCATCGAGTCCGGGCAGACGATCTCGCAGCCGTACGTGGTGGCCTTCATGACCGATGCCGCCCGGCCCCGCCGGGCGGAGGGCTGGCGTGGCGCCCGCACGCTGGAGATCGGCACCGGCAGCGGCTACCAGGCGGCCATCCTCGCCGAGCTCGGCGCGGTGGTTACCAGCGTGGAGCGCTACGAGGGCCTCAGCCGCCGCGCCCACGAGGCGCTGGTGCGCGCCGGCTACCCGGACGTGCAGCTGATCGTGGGGGACGGGTCGCGCGGCTTCATCGAGAACGCGCCGTACGACGCGGTTCTGGTGACCGCAGCCGGTCCATCGGTCCCTCAACCGCTGCTCGAGCAGCTGTCGCCTGATGGCGGGCGGCTGGTGATGCCGGTGGGCCATCGGGAGCACCAGATGCTCACGCTGGTGGTGCGAAACGGCGACGATTTCGCAAGCAGGCCGATGGAGCCGGTCGTCTTCGTTCCCTTGCTCGGTGAGCACGGCTTTGGTTCGGAGCCGCCGGCCCGTTGACCCCGCGCACCGGGGTTGGCACGCCGGATGCTGCTAATGGGGGGATATGACCTATCCGCCCAACACGCAGGTTGACCCGGCCACCGGCGAGCCGGTCAACGTGAATGCACCCGTGAACAGCTATGCCGGGCCAGTGGCAGCTCCCGCGAGTCCACTCGCGCCGATCCGCCGCGCGATCTGGCTGATCTTCGGCGTGATCATCGTGCTGATCGGGATCCGGATCCTGTTCCTGGTCCTAGGGGCCAACGAGGGCAACGGTATCGTGGACGCGATCTACGCCATCACCGAGCCGTTCGTGGCGCCGTTCCGCGGCATCTTCAGTTTCGACGAGGTGCGGCCGACCGGTCAGAGCGTCTTCGACGTGGCGGCCCTCATCGCGATCATCGGCTGGCTGCTGGTGGCGACGCTGATCACGGCCATCCTCCGCATCCCGGATCGCACCACCGCCTAGTCGGCCCGTTTCATCCGCCGGCCCGCACCGCCGGCCCACCGGTCGGCCCGATGGGAGCTCGCCTCCTGTCGGGCCGCTTCCTTCGTGTGCTTGCGTTTCGTTCTACGCGAGGTTCTCATCAGATCCGGTGACTCACCACGAGAAACCCTGGGCAGCGGGGAATCCCCAAGGTAAGAGGAGAACGCACCCATGCCTGTCCGAGTCGATCACATCGGCATCACCGTCCAGGACCTGGATGCGGTCACGGCCTTTTTCCAGACCCTTGGTTTCGTCCTGGAGGCGCGATCCGTGATGGAGGGCGAGTTCCTGGACACCGTGGTCGGCATGTCGGACGCGCGGACCGACGTGGTTTGGCTGACACCGCCGGGTGGCGGGAGCGCGCTGGAAGTGGCGACGTTCATCCGGCCGCCCACCGAGCCGGGCACGCCTGACGCCGGCGAGAACGTGGTCGGGATCCGGAACCTGGGATTCCAGGTGGATGACCTGGACGGCCTCCTCGAGCGGATCGCGACGGATGGCTATCGGCCGCTGGGCGGCGTTGGCGAGTACGAGGGGATCTGGCGCATGGCGCACGTACGCGGGCCAGAGGGCATCATCGTCTCGCTGTCCGAGCGCATCGGCGAGCCGGGCGACCGGGGCGGCTGACCGCCGCGGCGAGTCAGCTCAGCAGCAGCCGCCCTCACCGCAGCAGCCGGCGGAGGCCAGCGTGAGCTCCGCGGCATCCTCGCTGGGAGCCCAGCGAGGGGCATCGGCCGGCTTGGTGGCCTTGATGATGGCGCTGTGCATGCCGTCCGCAACCGAGTGCGTGGCCTGCACCGAGATGTCGCTCAGGCCGACTGCCCGCAGGCCCGCCCGGTACTCCTCGAACGACAGCGCGCCGGCGATGCAGCCGACGTACGACCCGCGCTCCGCGCGCTGATCGGGAGTCAGCGAGTCCTCGGCCACGATGTCGCTCACGCCCATCCGACCGCCCGGCTTCAGCACGCGGGCGATCTCGCGAAAGACGGCAGGCTTGTCCGCCGCCAGGTTGATCACGCAGTTGCTGATCACCACGTCGACGGAATCGGCGGGCAGTGGGATGGCCTCGATGTGGCCCTTCAGGAACTCGACGTTGGTGGCACCCACATCGGCCGCGTTGCGCTGTGCCAGGGCGAGCATCTCATCGGTCATGTCCAGGCCGATGGCGCGGCCGGTCGGGCCGACGCGCTTCGCCGACAGGAGCACGTCAATGCCACCGCCGGAGCCGAGATCGAGCACCCGCTCGCCCTCGTGCAGGTCGGCGACGGCCGTCGGGTTGCCGCAGCCGAGGGAGGCGAGCACGGCGGCATCGGGCAGGTCCTGCTTCTCGAGCGCGCTGTACAGCTCGGAGCCGATGCCCTGCTCGCCGCAGCAGGCCGCCTGGCTCTGTGTGGAGACCGCCTGTGCGGAGGCGGCGTAGCGACGGCGCACCTCTTCATGGATGGTGGATGGGGTCGAGTCGGTGTCGAGGCTCATCGAGGTGCTCCTTGCGGGCGCTTGAACGTGCTCAGGAAATCGTGGCCAGCCCGGCCAGGCTGGCGCCCAGGTGCGCCCAGCGCCGCGCGAAGTCGGGGGCCAGGCGGTAGTAGATGTAGGTCCCCTGGCGTCGCGTGGTGACGACGCCTGCATCGCGCAGGACCTTCAGGTGGTGGCTGACGGTGGGCTGGCTGACGGTGCAGCACTCGGTGAAGTCGCAGGCGCACACCGCGTCGTTGCACGCGCCGAGCTGGCGCACGATGGAAAGCCGGACAGGGTCGGCCACTGCCTGCAGCAGCTGGACATCCGGGTCGACGGCTTTCATGTCAGCAGTATATAGACCGCTGTCAATATAGGTCCAGCCGATGGGCTTTGTGGCGCTGGAGTACAGTCCGCCGATGGACCGGCGGCGGGTGCTGTTCCTCTGCACCCACAACAGCGCGCGCTCGCAGATGGCCGAAGGGATGCTGCGCGCCTGGGGCGGCGACCGCTTCGATGCGTTCAGCGCCGGGACCGAGGCAACCGAGGTCCGCCCCCTCGCGATCAGGGCGATGGACGAGCTGGGGATCGACATCTCGCGCCAGCAGAGCAAGACGCTTGCGAGCTACGAAGGTCAGGGGTTCGACCTGGTGGTCACGGTCTGCGACGACGCGCGTGAGGCGTGCCCCTACTTCCCAGGCGCCTCGCGGCAGATCCACTGGTCGTTCGAGGACCCCGCCGCGGCCGGAGGATCAGAGGAGGAGCGGCTGGCCGTGTTCCGGAAGGTGCGGGATCAGATCGCGGAGCGGATCAGGGGAGAGCTGCTCGCGTAGGGGTCGCGTTTGCGCTGAGTTTCTCTCCAGGTGAGTCACCGAACCAACTTGGGGCTGTCCCTTGGTCAAACGGCTCGCTCCACGAGAAATGCGGCGCTGAACCGCCGCTGAGCCGCCGGTTTCAGCCCGTTTGCGCGCTGATTCCGGCCGTTGTTGGTCCGGTGACTCACCAGGAGAAACACGGGCAAGGAAGCGGGCTAGACCGGGGGCACCTCGAGCGTGGCTCGGCCGCGCGGCCGGGGCGCGGAGGAGCGGCCAGAGGACCCCCCGTTGCGCAGGGCGGCCAGCGCGCCGGCACGGGCCAGCTCCTCGTCGTACAGGGCCTCGACCTGGCGGACGTGTGCTTCCATGCTGAAGCGGTCGGCCACGATCCGGTAGCCGGCGTCGCCCATGCGGCTGCGGAGCGCAGGCGAGGCAGCCAACCGGGAAATGGCGGCGGCCAGGGCACGAGGGTCGGCCGGCGGGACCAGGAGACCCGACACGCCATCCGAAACCACCTCGGGAATGCCACCCACCGCGGAGGCAACCACGGGCTTGCGACGGGCCATGGCCTCCAGGATGGATATGCCCTGGGCCTCGCGCAGCGAGGGCAGCGCGGCGATATCCAGGTCAGCGGTCAGCGCCGACACGTCCTCGCGTCGGCCGGTGAAGATGATCCGATCCCGCGCAGGGGCGGGCAAGGCGGCAGCCTGGGCGCGCAGGGCCGCGCACGCCGACCCTTCGCCGACGATCGCCAGCCAGGCGTCGGGGGCAGCGGCCACGACATCGGGCCATGCCGCGACCAGGTACTGGTGCCCCTTCTCCGGCTCGAGCCGCGCGACCACGCCCACCAGGACCGCAGACCCGGGCACGCCCGTCTCCCGACGCAACGCGCACCGCGGGGCCGGGACGGCGAAGCGCGAGAGGTCGACGCCGTTGGGGATGACCGAATAGGCCACCTGCCCGCGGCCCTCCGCGCGAACCTTGGCGAGGATGGAATCGGACGGCACGATCAGCCGGTCCATGGCCGGCGTCAGCGCCGCCAACGCAGCCTGATCCTCCGGCGAGCGGACGCGCGACGAGTGGACCGTGGCCATGATCACCGGCGTGCCGGCAGCGAGGGCCGCCCGCGTGCCCACCACCTCGGCGCGGAACATGTGGCTGTGCACCAGGTCGATCTCCTCGCGGCGCAGCCAGGCGGCCAGCTCACGGATGGCGGCCTCGTCATCGGGCTCGTCAATCACGTCGACCTGCAGGCCCAGCCGCCGAATGCGCTGCACGGCGCTGCCCGCAGACAGCGAGAGGGCGCGGACGTCGTACTTGTGGCGATCCAGCCGGAGGAGCAGGCCGGTGTAGCTCTCCTGCGCCCCGCCGTTGCCGCCGGTGGCCAGCAGCTGCAGCAGCCGCGGGCGCTGATGCCCGCTGGACCGATACGTCCGCCGGTGCCGCCGGTACGGCGCGCCACCGATGGC
>DASSNI010000113.1:0-5313 GCA_035701385.1 Candidatus Limnocylindria bacterium
GGGGAGTCCCACCGACGAGGAGCGCCATTTGACCATCCGCCTGAGCGCGGCCGAGCAGCTCGACCATGCCGTCGAGCGGCTGCTGGCCGGGGAGCGGCCCGTCGTGGACAGCAGCATGCGTCCCCTGCTCGAGGCAGCCACGCTCGTGCGCGCCGCCCTGCCGCCGATTCCGGGCGGGCCGGGCTTCGAGGCCCGCCTGCTCTCGCGGCTGGCCGGCCGGCAGCGTCCCGTGGATGTCGCGCGACGTGGCGTACGGCGCGTGGCTGGCTGGCGCCCCGGGCGCATGGTCGCGGCCGGCGCCGTGTCCTCTGCCGCCGTTGGCGTTACGGTCACGGCCTACGCGGTGTGGCGCTCTCGCCGCCATGCAGCCGCCAGGGCGGGGAGCTAGGCATGCGCATCAAGTTTCCGCTCCGCCGCCGTGACGCGCCGCCGGACACCTGGACCAAGTGCCCGGACTGCGACTCGCAGATCTTCAACCGGCAGCTGGAGCGCAACCTGCGCGTCTGCCCGACCTGCGGCCACCACTTCCGGATGGGCATCGGCGAGCGGCTGGACCTGTTGGTCGATGAAGGTTCCTTCGTGGAGCACGACGCCGGCCTGGCCTCCGGCGATCCCCTGGGCTTCCACGACCAGAAGCCGTACCCCGATCGGCTGGAGGCGGCGCACGTCAAAACCGGGCTGCGGGAGGCCGCGGTGTGGGGCATCGGGCGCATGGATGGCCACCCGGTCGCCATCGGCATCTTCGACTTCCGCTTCATGGGCGGCAGCATGGGCAGCGTCGTCGGCGAGAAGGTGGCGCGCTGCTTCGAGGCCGCCATCACCGAGCGCATCCCGGCCATCGTCATCGCGGCGTCGGGCGGGGCGCGGATGCAGGAGGGCACGCTGTCACTGCTGCAGCTGGCCAAGACCACCGCCCCGCTGGCGCGCATGGACATGGCCGGCGTGCCGTTCATCAGCGTGCTGACCGACCCGACCACCGGCGGCGTGCTGGCCAGCTTCGCCAGCCTGGGAGATGCGATCGTCGCCGAGCCACGCGCGCTGATCGGCTTCGCCGGCGCGCGCGTCGCCAGCGGAACGGTGGGCGAGGAGCTGCCCGAGGGATTCCAGACCGCCGAGTTCCTGCTGGAGCACGGCTTCGTCGACATGGTGGTGCCGCGCAGCGAGCTGCGGGCCACCCTGGCCGGCCTGCTGCGCGTGCTGCGTCCCGCCCCGGTGGACGCGTCGTGGGCGCCGGGCGAGGCGCGCGGCTGGGGGCCGATCGGCGTCCTGTCCGGGATTGCGGAGCGGGTCGGCGGCGCGGTCAGCGAGACGATCGGCATCGATGTGGAGGCAGGCGGCGGCAATGGCGCGGGACCGGCGCGCGAGCCCAGCCGGCAGGCGGAGGACGAAGGGCGATGAGCGACGTGCTGCCCGCCGAGCTGCGGGGCCTGGCTGCCGCGGCACCGAGCCAGGAGGCGGTCGACGCCGCCTGGACGCGCGTCCTGATGGCCCGCCACCCGCAGCGACCGCGCACCCTGGACCTGGCGTCGCGCATATTCGACGGCTTCGTGGAGCTCCACGGCGACCGGGCGTTCCGCGACGACCCGGCGATCGTCGGCGGCCCGGCGCTGCTCGACGGCAGGCCGGTCATGGTCATCGGCCATCAGAAGGGCGTGGACACCGACTCGAACATCCATCGCAACTTCGGCTCGCCGCATCCAGAGGGGTTCCGCAAGGCCCAGCGGCTCATGCGCCTGGCCGAGAAGCTGGCCATGCCGGTCGTCACCTTCCTGGACACCGCCGGCGCGTTCCCCGGTCCCGCGGCAGAGGAACGAGGCCAGGCGGAGGCGATCGCCAGCAGCATCAAGCTGATGACCGGCCTGCAGGTGCCGATCGTGGTCGTGATCGTCGGCGAGGGCGGCTCCGGCGGAGCGCTGGCCATCGGCGTCGGTGACGTGGTGCTCGCCCTGGAGAACGCCGTGTACTCCGTCATCTCTCCGGAGGGCTGCGCCAGCATCCTGTGGCGCGACCCGGAGAAGGCGCCGATCGCCGCCGCCGCGATGCGCATGACAGCCGCCGACCAGCTGGAGCTGGGCGTGATCGACGGCATCATCGACGAGCCGAAGGACGGCGCCCAGAGCGATGCGGCTGCCACGGCGCGCGCCATCAAGGTGGCGGTGCTCGGCGCGCTGCAGCGCATCGGGCAGCTGTCACCCGAAGTGCTGCTCACCGACCGCTACCATCGACTCCGCTCCATCGGGCTGGTGATCGAGGCGGAGGAGCGTGACATGCCGGCGCTCGAGCCGGTCACGCTGCGAGGGCGCATCGGCCGCATCCTGCGGCTGCCCGGCGTGCCGAGACGGCCCCGGTGGAGCGAGATCTGGCCGAGCGGCGACGATGACGAGGGCGAGGGATGAGCGAGTACGAGGCGGAGCTGGAGCAGGTGGCGCGGGCCGCCAACGAGCTCGTGCCGGAGCTCACGCAGCGCCTGCGCCGCCAGCACCTGGGCGAGCTGGAGGTGCGGCTCGGCGACCTGCGCGTCCGTGTCGCGGCCACGCCGGATGCCACGCAGCCGGCTCCCGGTGGACCGCGCGTGGTTACCAGCAGCATCAGCGGCAGCGTCTCTCCCCGCACCGATGCCCCCTCCGGAGGCGATGGCGCGGCAGCCAGCGGCCTGCACGCGGTGACCTCCCCGGCGGTCGGCTTCTTCGCCTACGCCGATGGGCTCGGACCGGGACTGGGTGTCGAGAAGGGTGACGCGCTGGGCCACGTCGAGATGCTCGGCGTGCGGCACGACGTGCGCGCGCCGCGGAGCGGCACCGTCCGCAACCTGGTCACCGAGGCCGGCGAGCCGGTCGAGTACGGGCAGCTGCTGATCGAGCTGGAGGGTGCGTCGTGAGTGTCGCGCTCCTCTTCTCGCCGCAGGGCTCGCAGGCCGTCGGCATGGGGCGCGAGCTGGCGGTGCGCTACCCGGTCGCGGCGGCGGTGTGGCAGGCGGCGGACGCGGCAGCCGGCTGGGCAGTCAGCGACGTTGCGTGGCACGGGCCGGAGGACGTGCTGAACGACACACAGCAAACGCAGCCCGCGCTGGTGGCCTGCTCCCTTGCGGCCCTGGCGGCGCTCCGCGAGGCGAGCGTCGCGGCTGGGCTGAGCCTCGAGCCGGCATTCGTGGCCGGCCACTCGGTGGGCGAGTACGCAGCGCTGGTGGCGGCCGGCGTGCTGGCACCAACGGACGCGATTCGGCTGGTCGCGCTGCGCGGCCGGCTGATGTCCGCGGCCGGCGCGGAAGGGGGCATGACCGCGGTGATCGGCATGGACCGCGAGGCGGTGGCGGAGGTCATCGGCGCGGTGGCTTCGCCGGCTGACCTGGTGGTCGCCAACGACAACGCGCCAGGCCAGGTCGTCATCTCCGGCACGCGCGATGCCCTGCTCGACGCCGATGCGCCGCTGAAGGCCGCGGGCGCGCGGCGGCTCATCGGCCTGCCGGTGTCGGGGCCGTTCCATTCGCCGTGGATGGCGGAGGTGGGCGACGCGCTGGCGGCGGCCTTCGGAGACGTGGCGTGGCACGACGCCGAGCCGCCGCTGGTCAGCAACGTGACCGCCGAACCGGTCACCGATGCCGGCCGCATTCGGGCCCTGCTGGCCGAGCAGGTGCGCTCCCCGGTGGAGTGGGTGGCCTCCGTGCGGCGCATGGCCGAGGAGGGCGTGGACACGTTCATCGAGTGCGGCCCGGGCAGCGCCCTGACCGGCATGGTGCGGCGCATCGCCCCCGAAGCGCGCACGGCCAACGTGTCCGACGTCGCGAGCCTGGACGCGACGCTGCAGGCACTGGCCGGTGTGCCGGCCGAGGCATCGGCCTAGATGTTCAACAAGATCCTGATCGCGAACCGCGGCGAGATCGCGGTGCGCATCCTGCGTGCCTGCCGCGACCTGGGCATCCCGGCGGTGGTCGCCTACAGCGAGGCCGACCACGACACGCTGGCAGTGCAGATGGCCGACGAGGCGATCTGCATCGGCCCGTCCGAGGCGCGCAAGAGCTACCTGAACCAGCCGGCGGTCGTGTCGGCGGCGCTCATCACCGGCTGCGACGCGGTGCATCCCGGATACGGATTCCTGTCGGAGGACGCCGGCTTCGCAGAGGTCTGCGCGGCGCACGACCTGCACTTCATCGGCCCGCGGGCGGAGGTGCTGGAGCGCTTCGCCAGCAAGTACGCCGTGCGCCGCATGCTGGGCGCCAACGGCCTGCCGACCGTGCCGGGCAGCCGCGGGATCGTGGCCGACGTGCGCGACGCGCTCGACCAAGCGCAGGAGGCCGGCTACCCGGTGCTGCTCAAGCCCTCGGCCGGCGGTGGCGGGCGGGGCATGCGCCTGGTTCGCTCTCCCCGCGAGCTGGAGCAGAGCCTGCCGCTGGCCCGCTCCGAGGCGCAGGCCGCCTTCGGCGATGACAGCATCTACTTCGAGAAGTGGATCGAGGAGTCCCGGCACGTCGAGGTGCAGGTGCTGGTGGACCAGCACGGCAACGGGATCCACCTCGGCGAGCGCGACTGCAGTGTGCAGCGCCGCCACCAGAAGATCATCGAGGAGGCCCCGTCGCCGGCCATGGACGACGCGGGCCGCGAGCGGCTGCGCGACCTGGCCATCCGCAGCGTGGTGGCCGCCGGCTACGAGAGCGCCGGCACGCTCGAGTTCCTGCTGGACGGGGAGGGAAACTTCTACTTCATCGAGATCAACTGCCGCATCCAGGTCGAGCACCCGGTGACCGAGATGCTCACCGGCGTCGACCTGATCGCCGAGCAGATCCGCGCGGCCGCCGGCGAGAAGCTGTCGATCCGCCAGGACGACATCCGGCTCCGTGGCCACGCGATCGAGTTCCGCATCAACGCCGAGGATCCGAACGACAACTTCTCGCCGCAGACCGGCGTGATCGAGGAGCTGCAGCTGCCCGGCGGCCCGGGCGTGCGGGTCGACACCCACATCTACCCCGGCTACGAGGTGCCGCCGTTCTACGACTCCCTGCTGGCCAAGCTGATCGTGTGGGGCGAGACGCGCGAGGTGGCGGTGGCCCGCTCGCGCCGCGCGCTGGCCGAGTTCCGGGTCGGCGGCATCGCCACGAACCTGCCCTTCCATCGTGGGATCATCGACAACGCCACGTTCCTGCAGGCCGAGGTCAGCACCAACCTGCTGGACCGGGTGGGACCGGCGGCCTTCGTGAGCGGTGGCGCATGACACAACCCGTGAGCAAGCAGAGACGAAGCCGATGACCTCCGATACCCGTGCTGTCTCCACTGGCTGGACGCTGCCGCTCGAGGCGGCCGAGATCATGAAGGTCCTGCC
>DASSNI010000114.1:0-6142 GCA_035701385.1 Candidatus Limnocylindria bacterium
GGAGGCCTACGAGACGGTCGACGCCATCGAGCGCGGCGGGCCGGCAGAGCTGGCCGAGGAGCTTGGGGACCTGTTCCTGCAGATCATCCTGCACGCCCAGCTGGCGGCGGAGGAGGGCACCTTCGACCTGACGGACGTGTACCGCACCCTCGGCGCCAAGATCGTGCGCCGCCACCCCCACGTGTTCGGCGACGTGGAGGTGGCCGATGCCGCCGAGGTGCTGCGCAACTGGGAGACGATCAAGGCTGGCGAGCGAGCCGATGCCGGGGCAGCTCCCTCGCCGTTTGCCGGCATTGCTCGCGCGCTGCCGGCGCTGCCGGCAAGCCGCGAGATCCAGGAGCGGGCCAGCTCCCTGGGCTGGGACTGGCCGGCCATCGAGGGCGTGTGGGAGAAGGTCCACGAGGAGCTGGACGAGCTGCACGAGGCCGGTGAGGCGGGCGACGAGGCACGCGACCAGCGCCTGCACGAGCTGGGCGACGTCCTGTTCGCCACCGTCAACCTGGCGCGCTGGCTGAAGCTCGACCCGGAGGAAGCGCTGCGCGCGGCGAACCGCCGCTGGATCGGCCGCTACGAGAGCGCCGAGCGGCTGGCGTCGGAACGCGGCCAGGTGCTGGCCGAGCTGACGCCGGACGCGAAGGACGCTCTGTGGAACGAGGTGAAGGCCGGTTGAGCCGCATCGCCATCGTGGTGCACGCCGTCTACCCCGGCGACACCAGGGTGCGGCGGCAGGCCGACGCGCTGATCGACGCGGGCCACGAGGTGGACGTCCTCAGCCTGCGCCGGCCTGGCGAGCCGCCGCGCTCGGACCGCCCGGGGGAGCGGACGCTGCGCCTGCCGCTGGATCGGACCTTCACCGGCTTCGCGGGTCACATGGCCGAGTACCTGGCCTTCGCCGGGATGGCGGCCGTGCGCCTGGCGCGCGAGCACCGCGCCCGCCGCTACGCGCTGGTGCAGATCGCCGGGCCGCCAGACTTCCTGGCATTCGCGGCGGCGCCGGTCAAGCTGGCCGGGGTCCCGCTGCTGCTCGACCTGCACGAGGACATGCCCGAGTTCTTCCGTGACCGCTTCACGCGGCCGCTGCTTCGCCCGCTGCTCCCGGCGGTGACCGCCGCCACCCGCGCGGCCGCCGGCTTCGCCGATGCGCTGATCACGGTCCACGAGCCGTTGCGCCGGCTCTCCCTGGAGCGTGGCGTGCCGGCCGACAAGATCGAGGTGGTGATGAACTCCGCCGACACCCGCCTGTTCGACCCGGCGCGGCACACGCGGCGGCCGTTCATGGAGGACGGCGTCCTGCGCCTGGTCCACCACTCCAACCTGCAGCGCCTGTACGGCATCGACGTGGCCATCGAGGCCATCGCTCTGCTAGGCCCGGCGGTGCCGGTGCACCTGGACATCTACGGCGAGGGCCCGTTCCGGCCGGACGTGGAGGCAGCCATCGCCCGCACCGGGACCGGCGACCGGGTCACCATGCACGGCTGGGCGCGGCTGGAGGACATCCCCGGCCTGCTGGCCGGCGCCGACATCGGCCTGGTGCCCAGCCGCGACGAGCCCTACCTGCGCTTCTCCCTGTCCCAGAAGCTGCTGGAGTACGCCGCCATGGGCCTGCCGATCATCGCCACCGAGCTGGACACCTTCCGCGCCCACTTCACGTCCGAAGCGGTGCGCTACGTGCCGGGCGGGGAGCCGCCCGCGCTGGCATCGGCCATCAGCCAGCTGGCGTCCGACCCGGCAGGCGCACGGGAGATGGGCGCGGCGGCCCAGCGGCAGGCCGCCGCCTATGCATGGCCGCTGCAGCGCCAGCGCTACGTGGAGCTGGTCGAGCGCCTCATGACACGACGGTGAGCGAGAAGGCGTCGACGTAGATCGTCGAGTTCAGCCCGGTGATCGACATCACGACCTTCGCCCGCACCGTGCCGGCCGGGGCCACTACGTTGCGGATCGACTTCGTCCAGTGCAGCTTCGGCGAGGTGATCAGGACCATGTTCGAGGTCGAGATCTTGGTGCCGTTGCTGCCGAACCAGACCATGCGCACCCGGTAGGTGAACGTGTCGTTCGTGCTGGGGATCTTGGTGTAGCCCTCGAAGTGGTACGTCTCACCGGCCACCACGTCGTTCACGTCCTGCCGCACGCTGTAGGTCGCGCTCGTCACCGAGCGGTGGCGGCCCGAGTGGGTGCCCTCCTTGCGCGCCAGGGTCGTGCGCGAGAAGTGCGAGTTGACTGTCCACGAGTCCGGCCGCCCGTCCCCGTTGCGATCCTTCTCGAAGCTGCCGTTGCGAATCAGGTTCGGCGGCGTGGCGACGGTCTGGACCTCGACGATCTTGCCGTCGTTCTGGTTGGGGTGGCCGTTGTTGTCGATGCCCCGGTCGGAGACGTAGAAGCTGCGGCGTGAGGGGTTCGTGCTCGAGGCGCCGAACACCACATCGGATGGGTGCCGCAGCCCGGCGGTCGACAGGTCGAAGGCCCGCTTCAGCGCGCCGTTGCTGGGGTCCAGCTCCAGGATGTCGGCGTTCGGCTCCGCGGCCAGCACGAACAGCCGGCCATGCGAGAACTCGATGCCCTCCAGGTCCTCAACCCCGAGGCCGCTCAGGTCGAAGACGGTGATGACGTCGTCGGTGCCGGCTCCCTCGATCTTGCCGTTCGGACCGGCCTGGACCCTGTACACGTTGCCGGTGGTGCCGTCGCTGATCCAGAGCGTGTTGTCGCCGAAGGCCAGCCCCTCGGGATCGTGCGAGCCGAAGGCTCCGGTCGAGAACGAGCGGCGGCCGTCATCGGCGGTGCCGTACTTGTTGTCCGGCCCCAGCAGCTTCACGAAGACCTTGCCGCCGATGCCACCGAACGAGCCGTCGTCGGAGATGTACCAGATGTGCGCCGCAGGATCGGCCGCGATGTCGGTCGGCTCGTCGGAGAAGCGCAGCGTGCTCAGCGACTGCAGCACACTGCCGCGCCGCGTGACTCGCCACAGGTTCTTGCCCTTGTCGAAGCGCGTCTCGTCGACCTCGGAGTCCACCACCAGCAGCTGCCCGTTGACGAGCTCCAGGCCGGTCGGGTCGGTGGCTGGCGTGCTCCACGACGAGGTGCGGATGACGTGACGGACGACCGTGCTCGCCGCGGCGGCCGGCGCCGCCGTGGACAGCACGACGATCAGGCCAAGGGCGAGCGGAGCCAGGCGGCGCAGGCGCATAGGGGTTCCCCTCATAGGTCGGACACTCTCAATAAGGCGGGCACTGGGATTTGGTCTGCGCATGATGGAGGGTCACGCTGCCGCTGTCGAGTGGAACTTGCCCCCGGTCACCACTCGACGGCGGCACCGGTATCATTCGGCGCGGGAACCCCCAAGTTCCCGAGCTATCGGCGGGGCGTAGCGCAGCCTGGTAGCGCACCTGCTTTGGGAGCAGGAGGTCGCCCGTTCGAATCGGGCCGCCCCGACCACCCGCCGGTCACGCCGCGTCGAGTGAGGAGCCTCATGACCTCGGTCTGGCCGATGCCGCGACCTGCCGCTGGCCGCCCCACGTGATCTCGGCGACCGCCTTCTTCGTCGCATTCGCGGCCGCCATCTTCCTGACGCCGGTGGTGCGCGGCGTGGCGCACAACGTCGGCCTGCTCGACCCACCCGGCCGCCGCAAGATCCACCAGGTCGCGGTGCCGCGCCTCGGCGGCTTCGCGATCGCTGCCGCCTTCTACCTCGGCATGGCGATCGCCCTGGTGGTCGCGCGCTTCGCCTTCCGGCGCATCGGCGTCGAGACGGGGCCGCTGCCGGCGATCCTGTCCGGCGTCGCGCTGATCGCGGCCCTCGGCCTGCTCGACGACCTGCAGAGCCTGCGCGCCCGCTACAAGCTCGCGGCGCAGGCGGTGATCGTGCTGGCCACCTATGGCCTTGGCCTGTCCATCGATCGTCTGGACGGCCCGTGGGGCAGCCTGGCGCTCGGCCCCTGGTCGCTGCCGATCACCGTCCTGTGGATGCTGGCGGTCATCAATGCCATGAACCTGATTGACGGGCTGGACGGGCTGGCTGCCGGCGTCGCGCTCATCGGCTTCGCCGCCTTCATGGCGGTGGCGCTCATCCATGGCGGTTCGAACCCGATCCAGGTCGTGCTGTCCGCGGCCGCGGGCGGCGTGCTGGGCTTCCTGCGCTTCAACCTGCCGCCGTCCAGCATCCACATGGGCGACTCGGGCTCCATGCTGCTGGGCTTCGTGCTGGCCGCGGCGGCCATCAGCGTGACGCAGATCGGCAGGCCGGGCATGCCGCCGTGGGTCCCGCTGCTCATCCTGGGCCTGCCCCTGGCCGACACGCTGCGCGTGGCCCTGTCGCGACTGCTGGCCGGCTACCCGATCTTCCGGCCGGATCGGCGGCATGTGCACCATCGGCTGCTGCGGCTTGGCGTGTCGCCGGGGACGGCGACGCTGCTGCTGTGGGGCGTATCGGCTCTGCTGGCCGGAATCGGCGTGCTGACGGCCGCCATGGCCGTGGGGCTGCGCTAGACGTCAGGCCCCAGTGCGTCGCTGGCCACGTACCAGCCCTGCAGCTGGTCCGCGCCGAACAGGCGCTCCATCTGGCGCCGGATGTCGTCGCGCCGCGGCGTCAGGATGTAGTTGTTGAGCGGGTCGAGCGGGGGATCCACGAAGCGCGGCAGCCCCAGCACCACCCGGCGGATGTCGTCGCCGGTGATGAGCGGCAGCAGCGAGGCGAGATCGCCGGCCTTGTCGCGCGGGAAGTCGGTGACCACCGTCGTGCCCACGGCGCGCAGGGTGTCCGGCAGCTCGAAGATCAGGTCCAGCTTGGCGAACTCGCGCCGCAGCTCCAGCAGCAGCTCCTGCTGCCGCTCCGCCCGCATGAAGTCGGTCAGCTGCTGCACCGTGCCGTCGGGCATGGTCAGGGTGCCCTTGCGGGCGCGCGCGTAGGCAAGCGCGTACTGCCCGTCGTAGTCGTCGTGGCAGCCTGCCTCCAGCGTGACTCCGGTCCGATGCGTCCAGGTGTCGCCCGGCCCGAGATAGGTGGGGTCGTTGAGCGTGCCGTCCAGGCAGAGGCGCAGCGGACCGACCGCGTCGATCAGCTGGGTGAAGCCCTCCAGGTCGATGGTGGCGTAGTACTGGATCGGCACGCCCAGGTAGAGGCTGACGCTCCGCTCCAGCGTGCGCAGGCCGCACGCCTCACCCGCGTCAGCCGGCAGGTCCGGGCACCAGCGCGCCGGGTCCAGGCTGGCCTCGGTGGACAGCGTGTTGATCTTCTTGGGATACACCCCCTCCGGGTACATGCTGCGATCCGGCAGCGGCATGAAGCCCGTGTCGCGCGGCACGGACACCATGACGGCGCTCTTGGCGACCGGATCGATGCTGACCATCAGGATCGTGTCGGTCAGCGCCTCCGTCCGTTGGCCGCCGGCGTCGATGCCCAGCAGCAGGAAGTTGATGCGCTCGGTCCCGTCCCAGGCGAACTCCGGCTGGTTCAGCGGGCCGCCATTCACGCCGCCGTGGGGTGTCGGCGCGCCGGCGCCACCGCCGCCCGTGTTGCCGCCGAAGACGTCTTCCAGCGTCGCGTTCAGCTCGCCGACCACCATCCCCGCCCAGGCATGCATGCCGACGGTCGCCAGCAGCAGCACCAGCACCAGCAGGGTCGAGCCGATGCGGCGCGTGGCGTGCCCATCGTCGGGTGCCGGCGCGACCAGGGTGGGCGGCACGGCCGGCAGTGGCAGCCCTGCCTGCGCGATGGCGAACAGCCGCCACACCATCAGCCCCAGGTCCAGGCCGATGAGCGCGGTCAGAAATGATGCCGACAGGAAGGTGTTCATCGTTTGCCGGCCGCCGATGGCCAGCGCGATCAGCACGAGGACGACCAGGAGCGCCACCGGCAACGCGAGCAGCGCCGCCAGCCGGCGATTGCCGGCGTACGCCTGGCCGAGGCCGGGGAACAGGAACGAGAGAAACGCGGCCAGCGCCCGATGGCGCGAGCGGGGCTGAACGATCATCTGCACCTGGCTTCCGCCGAAACGCGCCGCAGCGCGCGGCACCTGCTCGTGGGCGGGCCGGCAGTGTATCACCCGGTGCTCGCTCGGCCGCCGAGCAGGGCAGGCCACGAATGTGGTGACGGCGCGCGACGCCGTGGGTACTACGGTTGGGTTCGGTGCGCTAGTACCTTTGCGGTGGC
>DASSNI010000115.1:0-11593 GCA_035701385.1 Candidatus Limnocylindria bacterium
CGCGGCTGGATGACGGAAGGCGGATGACGGCCGAGCTCTACACGGCCATTCGCCACGAGGAGCTCGGCCGTCTGCAGTCGTCCGCCCCCGAGTACCGTTGGGCCGATGCCTCGGCGCTGCTCGACGACCTGGTGCTGTCCATCGAGTTCGCCGACTTCCTGACCCTGGACGCGTACCGCCTGCTCGACTAGGGCTGCGCTACTCCGCGCCGGCGCGCGCTTCGGCCATCCGGGCCAGGACCTGGTCGATCTGGTGGCGGTAGCGGATGCCTGACGAGTGGCGCCGCAGCCACTCCAGGTAGCTCGGGTCGGTGCGCGCGATCTGGCGCAGGGTCATGCCCGCGAAGCGGCCGAAGTCCAGCGTCGTGTTCCCCGGATTCGCCGTGTCGCGCTCGATCGCCGACTCGGTGGCGTGCGCCACCCGCTCGCTCAGGGTGGTGCTGACCGGCTCAGGCTCGACTGCGGCCGGCGCCTCCTCTTCCACGGCGATCGGCACCGTGCCCTTGTCATACGAGGCACGCAGCGATGGCTCGCGCAGCACGGTGTACGCCCAGTTCAGGTCGGCCATCACGCTGTCCGCCTCCGGGTCGTCGGTCAGGTCGGGGTGATGCAGCCGGGCCAGCGTGCGGTAGGCGGCCTCGATGACCTCCGGGACGGCCTTGGCGTGGACCTGCAGGATCTCGTAGGGGTCACGGACGTTCTGCACAGCGCTCCAAAGGCTACGGGCAGTACCGGTCCCATTTGCAACGGCCCAATAGGCCCACGCCCCGCGCTCCGCCCCTCAGTCATAGGTGTGCAGGTAGCGCCGATAGATCGGCAGCAGGTCCGTGTCGCTGCGCGCCTGCAGGAAGTCCAGCAGCTCACGGGTGCTCACCAGGCCGTGGCGGTGGTCCGCGATGAAGGCACGCAGTGAGGAGAAGAACCGATGCGTGCCCATCGCCAGCCGGACCTTCGTCAGGAACTCACTGCCCTTGTAGAACACCGCGTGGAAGTAGCCGTCGCAGCTCAGCCAGTCACCGCCGGTCGTCTTGCCGGCGGGCCAGGCGAAGACCGTGCTGTCCACGTCGCGCGTCGAGCACTGGCTGCGGCCGATGCCCATCAGCCAGCGCGCCGTGAAATCGGCAAAGGCCTCGTCCAGCCACGGCGCGCGCATCTGGTCGTTGCCCAGCTGGGCGTAGAACCACTGGTGCGCGACCTCGTGGTTCAGCACGTACGCATCGGTCACCTTCGTGCGCGTCAGGTGGATGCTGCGCGGGTATTCCATGCTGAAGCCACCATCGGCACCGACCTCGGCCAGCACCAGGTCGGACCACGGGTACTGGCCGTAGAGGTCGTTGAGCGCCAGCATGGCCGCCTTCGCGCGGTTCGCGGTGACCGTGCCGTCCACCGTCTGGGTGTAGACCCGGATCGTGACTCCGTCGGCGGTGCGGGTGGTCAGGCGGAAGCGCGGGTTGATGACCAGCGAGAAGTCGCGCACCCTGCGAACGTGGCAGGTCCAGTGGCGGCCGACGGTTGCCGGGGCGTGCTCGCGGCCGGCGCAGGCCACCGCGTTGCGGGGCATGCGCGCGTCGGTGGTCAGCTCGAGCGTGACCTCGTCGGCGGTGCGCGTCACCTGCGGGTCCCCGACCGCGTAGCTGTCGTGCTGGCGCGAGACGATCGGGAACCACTCGCCCAGGCTCAGCACGCCACGGTCCAGGCTGGTGCGCGCGGTGAACGCGCCGCCACTCGAGCCGACGCGCAGGCGGAACGGGATGCGCACCAGCACCTCATCGCCCGGGTCCAGCGACCGCCCGAGCTGCACGCGCAGGTTCGTGGTCGTCGTCCAGCGGGTGGCGACGGCCGCGCCGTCGACCTGCACCGCGCCGGTCAGCGCGAAGTAGCCGAACGCGCGGGGCAGGACGGAGAAGTTCACGTGCTCGATGGGGTGCGACGCCTCGTTGGTCAGCCTGGCGCGCTCGACCACGCTCAGGCGGCTGAGGCTGGTGTTCAGTGAGGCTTTCAGGGTGTAGGTCTGCCCCACGCGGGTGGTCGTCGCCGGCGCTGTGGGCAGCGGCGCGCCCTGGGGAACGCTGGCGAGCGTGCTGAACAGCACGGCGATGGCGAGCAGCCCGGCCATGCGGCCATCCTACCAACGCGGCGGAAGCCGCACCTCAGCCCGGGTCGTCGTCGTCGCCGCCGATGCCGTCGACCAGCATGCGATCGCCGATCGGCTCGGCCAGCTCGATGGTGAACGGCGTCGGCAGGGTGCCGACACAGCTCTGCGCACCGCCACCCAGCGGCTGGAGGTACAGCGACACGATGATGGCCTCGTCGCCGTAGTCGATGACCGGCGGCAGCAGGAGGTCGCGGATGTCCCGGCCGCTCGCGCAGGCGCGCTCGGTGACCTGTGCCACGAACGCGGTCGCGTCCCCGCTCGGCTGCTCGCCGTCGATGTGCCAGACCGCCGGCGATGCGTTGTCCGGCACGACCGGCGGATCGTTGACCAGCAGCGAGCAGCCGGCCAGGAGCAGCGCGGCGAGCAGGAGGCCGATGGTGCGCATGCGGCTACGACGCCGGGGAAGCCGTCGCGGTTGCGGCCCCGCGTGCCGCCTCGGTGGGCGCGAGCTGGCGCTCCAGGAACCGACCCGCGCCCCGACGCCCGACGAACCTCCCGTCGAGGATGACCGCCTCCCCCCGGAGCAGCACGCCGCGGATCGCGCCGCGCACGGCCACGCCCTCGTACGGCGTGAAGTCGCTGGTGTGGTGCAGCTCCTCCTGTCGGATCGTGCGCGTGGCCGCGGGATCGAACAGGACGAGGTCCGCGTCACGCCCCACCTCCACCGCACCCTTTGACGACATGCCGAACAGGCGCGCCGGCGTGGTGGCGAGCACGTCCACGAGCCGCTCGGGGGACAGCCGCCCGGCTCCCACGCCCGCCGAGTACACGAGGCTCAGCAGCGTCTCGATCCCCGGCGCGCCATTGCTGATCTGCGGGAAGGGAGGCGCCGGAATCGCCTTCTCCACGGCCAGGCGGTCCGGCACGTGGTCGGTGGCCACCAGGTCGAGGCCGCCGCGCGCCAGTCCCAGCCACAGTGCCTGTCGATCCACATCCGAGCGCAACGGCGGCGAGATGACCGACTTGATGACCTCGGCCTCGTCATCGACTCCGTAGGCGTCGTCGGTGCGGGTCAGGTAGTGCGGGCAGGTCTCGGCGTACACCGGCCAGCCGCGCGCCTTGGCGGCCACCACCTCCGCCAGCGCATCGGCGCATGACAGGTGGACGACATACACCGATGCCTCCGCGGCCCGCGCCAGCGCAATTGCCCGGTGCGTGGCCTCAGCCTCCGCGTAGGGTGGACGGCAGGCCGCGTGGTGCCGGCATTCGGTCTGCCCGGCATGCAGTGCCCCGGACACCAGCGCGTCGATGATCGTGGCGTTCTCGCAGTGGACCTGCAGCATGCCGCCGTAGCGGCCCATGGTCTGGAGCGCCGCGAAGAGGCGCTCATCGGGCAGGCGGAAGTCGTAGACCATGAACGCCTTGGCGGTGGGCACGCCGCGCGCAATGAGCTCGGCCAGCTCGGACAGCGGATCCGGCTGCTGGCCGGTGATCACCGCCGAGAGCCCGAAGTCCACGGCGGCCTCGTTTGCCGTGCGGCTCCGGAACTCGTCCAGGCCGGCGAGCAGCGACGCGCTCCCCGCTTGGCTGATGCCCGTTCCGGGGTTGTTGAACGCCAGGAAGGTCGTCGTGCCGCCGAACGCTGCCGCCACCGAGTCCTGGAAGAAGCGGTCCGGCTCGTCCTCGCTGGGCAGGCGGGTGTGGGTGTGCACGTCCACGCACCCGGGCAGCACCAGCAGGTCGCGCGCGTCCAGCACGTCTGCCTCCGGATGGAACTCGCCGATGCGCTCCCCCACCTCGCTGATGCGGCCGTCGCTGATCGTCACGTCGGCGCGGAACGAGCGCTCGGCGGTCACGACGGTGCCGCCGCGGACGATCAGCTCCGCCATGCGCGGGACGGCCTAGTGCGGCAGCGAGTCGCCGCCGCGGTTGACACCGGGCGGCTCGCCGGCGCCGTCCGGCCGGTCGAGCGGGACCACCGGGTAGTTCATCGGCTTCGCGGCGCCCATGCCCAGCAGGGCCGATGGCCTGCCCTTCGGCGGCATGCGATGTCCACCCGGCCCGGCGCGGCGATCCATGACCCAGGCCACTGCCAGCAGCGCGACCAGGATGATGCCCACCGCGGCGAACAGCGGGATGACGTTGTTCGCCGCCAGGGCGAAGGCCACCAGCACCACCGCGATGAGGAACAGCGGAATCACGCCACCACCTCGACGCGGATCGGCTGCGCTCCTTCCCACAGCACGCGGCGGCCGACCTCGCGCAGGCGGTCGCGCCATCCCTCGTCCGGCTCGAGCGTGGCGAAGTGGTTGCCGGCCAGCTGCCCCACCTTGGAAGAGAAGGCACATGCGCCGTAGGGGAACAGGATCTCGCACTCCGACAGGTCGCCCACGTAGATCAGCAGGTCCCCGGGCGCGGGGTGCGAGGTGGCGTTCTCGTAGCCGACGTCCGGCCGCGTGTCGCCGAACGGGATCCAGGTCGACTCCCCGCTCCACCGGCAGTGGATGAGCTTCGAATCGATGGGAAGCCACGCCTCCAGCGCGCGGCGCGTGGCCGGGGCGTCCGGATGCCACTGGGCGGTAAAGTGCAGATCGCCGACGCTGATGCGTAGGTCAGCCATGCGCGGAGGATAGCAAGTGGTCGGACGCCCGACGATCAGCACCCACGTCCTGGACCTGGGTACCGGCGACCCCGCCATCGGGGTGCCGGTTGCGCTCTTCCGGCTGGAGGAGGACGGCCGACCTGAGCTGCTGAGCGAGATGGAGACGGATGACGACGGCCGCATCCGCTCGCTGCTGAATGCCGAGCTCGAGGCGGGCAGCTACCAGCTGGTGTTCGATGTGGCGGCCTATCTCCAGGAGGACGCCGAGTTCTTCGAGAACGTGGCCATCGGCTTCCGGATCGACGACCCGGAGCGCAGCTACCACGTGCCGCTGCTGCTCTCGCCATTCAGCATCTCGTCGTACCGCGGCAGCTGAGGGAGCGGTCATGCACCCCACGCAGCCGATACCGGCGCGGATCGAGCAGCTGGATTGGATCTCCGGCCGGTGGGTCGGCGAGCACGACGCCGATCGGATCGAGGAGGTGTGGAGCGATCCGTACGCCGGCATGCTGCTGGGCATGTTCCGCTGGCACCGCGACGGCCAGCCGCGCTTCTACGAGCTGTGCTCGATGGAGCCCGAGGAGGATCGGCTCGTCTTCCGCATCAAGCACTTCGCGGCGGGGCTGAAGGGCTGGGAGGAGAAGGACGAGGCCGTGACGCTCGACCTGGTGGCCGTCGGTGAAGGCGAGGCGGTCTTCGCGAAGCGCGGCGAGGAGCGCTGGATGGTGTACCAGCTCCAGCCCTCCGGGGAGCTGCTCGTCTGGTTCGAGACGCTCGACCAGCCACACGAAGCCGGTGACGAGTTCCGCTACGCCCGTGCCTGAGGTCACGGTCCGCGACCTGCGCCCCGAGGACCGCGAGTGGGAGCGGCAGCTCATCGCCGGCCATCAGGGCGGCACGCACGAGATCGCGCGCCTCGGGGAGAAGCTGGATCCACTGGATCTTGAGGGCCTGGTGGCGGAGCTGGATGGCCGCCCGGCCGGCGTGGCGGCGGTCCGGGAGCAGGCCGAGAGCGGCCTCGAGGTCGTGGCACTGTTCGCCGAGCCGCGTGGCTCGGGCGCGGGCAGCGCGCTGCTGGACACGGCGCGCCAGGTGGCCGTGGCCAGTGGGCACCATCGGCTCTGGCTGGTCACCACCAACGACAACCTGCATGCCATCCACTTCTACCTGCGTCGCGGATTGCGGATCGCGGCAGTCCACGAGGGTGCCGTGGCGCGGGATCGCGCCGTGAAGCCGGAGATTGCCGAGCGGAATGCCGAGAACGACCTGCCCATCCGCGACCTGGTGGAGCTGGAGCTGACGGGCGAGGACCTGCAGGGGCCGCTCCGCACGCGCGAGTTCCCGCTGGTCGAGGACCTGGATCGGCTGCCGGTCGAGGCCTTCGTCCACGAGGCGCGGCCGCTGTTCGAGGGGGGTGACGCATTCCTGGGACGGCTGGCCGAGTTGCGACCCTTCGAGACCGAGGACGGCTTCCTGCGCGCCGCGTTCGAGGCGGTGCACGCCATGGAGGAGGCCGATCGGGTCGCGCTGGTGCAGGCCCACCCGCCCATCGGCGCCGACCCGTCCACGGTGTCTGCGCAGTCCTACATCGAGCAGGGCTACGACGCCGAGGAGGCGGAGGACGCGGCCGAAGAGGAGAGGCGGCGCACGCAGCTGGCATACGAGGAGCTGGCCATGCTCAACGAGCTGTACGAGCAGCGCTTTGGCTTCCGCTACGTCGTGTTCGTGGCGGGGCGACCGAAGGCGGAGATCGTGCCGCTGCTCGAGCACGCGCTGCGCAACGACCGCGAGGCGGAGCTGCGCCGCGCCGTGGACGACGCGATCTACATCGCCGGGGATCGGCTGCGCCGGATGCGCGGCCTCGGCGCCGAGCTCTGAGCTGCAGCCTCACGGAGGAGCCTCATGGACTACGAGATCCACTACGGCAAGGCCGACGTCAAGGTCTATCGCACCCACGGCACGCCGCTGACCGGCATCACGCCCATCCCCGAGTCGCCGTTCAGCGGCCGGCCCAACACGCTGATGGCCGCCGAGATCGAGGTCGTGGTGCGCGGCGAGGTCTTCCTGGAGGCGTACACCCGCGGCGACAACCGGCTGGTGGTCGCCACCGACACGATGAAGAACTTCATCCACGCGGCGTCCCTTGACTGCCCGGCGGCCACGCTGGAGGGCTGGCTGCACCACGTCGGCAGCCGCTTCCTGGAGACGTACCCGCACATGGAGCGGCTGACCATGGTTGGCCGATGGCTCCCCTTCCCTGCCGCCGTCGTGCCGGCCGACGATGGCGACGGCTTCTCGGAGTCCGATCGGCTGTTCGCGCGCGACCGCAACGACACCTCCACCGCGCGGCTCGAGCTCGAGCGGGATGGCGGTGGCGGCGTGCTGCTGACCGGTCACGCCTGCGGACGCGCGGACATGCAGCTCATCAAGATCACTGGCAGCGCCTTCGCCGATTTCGCCCGCGACCAGCACACCACGCTACCCGAGCGGCGCGACCGGCCGCTGTACATCTGGACCGATATCGGCTGGCGCTACGCCGACGACGCCGATGCGCTGGGCGCCGACCCCGCCCGCTACGTGGACGGCGACCAGGTGGCCGACCTGGCGGCGTCTGTCTTCCACGAGTTCGTCAGCCTCTCCATCCAGCACCTCGTCCACGAGATCGGGAATCGCATGCTCGAGCGCTGGCCGCAGCTGTCCGAGGTGAGCTTCGAGGCCACCAACCGGCTGTGGGACACCGGGGCGGTCAACGACGACGACGACCGCATCAGGACCTACGCCGACCCACGACCGCCGTTCGGTCGCATCGGCCTCGTCATGCGCCGCTGATGCCGCTCAGCCTGGAGGAGGAGCAGCGGCTTCGCTTCTCGGCCATCGCTCACGCGGAGATGGCCATCTGGAACCCGCTGGCCGGCTCGACGCTGAACGAGGCCATCGAAGAGCTGCGCCTGCCGGCCGGGGCCCGGGTGCTGGACCTGGGCTGTGGGCGCGCCGAGGCCCTGCGGCGCACGGTGGAGCGTTATGACGCACACGGCGTGGGCGTCGACATCTCGCCGTTCGCCCTGGCCCAGGCGCGTGCCGCGTCCATGGAGCTGCGGCACGGCACGCTCGAGCTGATCGAGGCCGATGCCCTCGCCTTCCAGCCCGAGGAGCCGTTCGATGCGGTGCTGGCACTCGGACCGGGCTGGGAGCACGACAGCTTCTCGGCGCTGATTCGTCATACGTACGGAATGGTCAAGCCCGGCGGCATGCTGATGCTGGCTGATGCCTGCTGGCGCAGCGAGCCCACTGAGGCGTACCTGGCACTGCTGGGCGTCACTCGCGACGAGATGGGCACTCATACCCAGAACGTGCAGGCCGCCATCCACCTGGGCCTCACGCCGCTGTGGGCGGCCACGGCCACCACGCGCGACTGGGACCGCTACGAGTGGCGCTACGCGGCCAGCGTCGAGCGCTGGGCTGCGGAGCATCCGTCCGACCCACAGCGCGCGCAGTTCCTGGAGCGTGCCCGCGCCGGGCGCGACCGCTTCCTGGCCGGCGGCCGGGATCAGCTGGGCTTCGGGGTCTATGTCTTCCGTCTGCCGCGCTGAGGGCTGTTTGCTGCGGCCTACGAGGCGCGCGGCAGCATCGCCAGGTCGATGGCCGGGCAGCGGTCCATGACCACCAGCAGGCCGGCTGCGGCGGCGCGCTCCGCCGCCTCCTCGTCCCACACGCCCAGCTGCAGCCACACCGCCTTGGCGCCGATGGCGATGGCCTCGTCCACGTGCGCGCCGGCCCGATGCGAGGCGCGAAAGATGTCGACCACTTCGATCGGGCTGTCGGCTGGTCGCTGCGCGGCCGCCGTCGCCACCTCCGGCACGCTGCGGATGCCGTGGATCTCGGTGTCGCGCGGGTAGATCGGGATCATCTCGTACCCGTTGCGCATCAGCGTGCGCGACACGCCGTGGCTGGCCCGCAGAGGATCCGGGGAGCAGCCGACCACCGCCCAGACGTGGAACTCCTCCAGGATCCGGACGGCGACGTCCGGATTCGACCAGCGCTGGCGTTGCTCGAACACGGTCCCATTGTGGCGGTCGCGGGGTCAGCGCGAGCGGGCCAGCTCCTGGAGCGCGGCCTTGATGCGTGCGTCGAGCTCGCCGTCGGTCCCCGCCACGCTGCCGGCCGCGCGGCGCGCCTCGGTCTGGGTGTAGCCCAGCGACTCGAGGGCAGCCACCACGTCCGAGTCGCTCGTGTCGCCTGGCCCCACCGCCACGCCCGCTGCGTGGATCTTCTCCTTCAGCTCCAGCGCGATGCGCTGCGCGGTCTTGCGCCCCACCCCGCTGACGCTGGTGAGCAGGTCCAGGTCGCCGGTCACGATCGCCAGCTGCAGGCGCGTGACGGCGTGGGCGGCCACGATGGCCAGCGCCAGCCGCGGGCCGACCCCGCTGACCGTCATCAGGAGCTCGAAGAAGGCCAGCTCCTCCGACGAGCCGAATCCGAACAGTGCCTGCTGGTCCTCGCGCACGAGGTGATGGATGAAGAAGTGCGCCTCGCGTTCGGGGCGCAGCCGCGCCAGCACCTTGGGCGCCACGATCACCCGGTAGCCGACGCCCCCCAGCTCGACGACCACGTGATCAGGACCGATGTGGGTCACCGGCCCGCGCAGCGAGCCGATCATCTGGCCCCCGCCAGGCGTCGCTGCGCGCCGGCGCCGTAGGCACAGCCGATGGCCACCGCCAGCGCATCAGTCGCGTCGTCCGGCACGCCGTCGAGCGAGACGGCCAGCAGCCGCGCCACCATGTCCGCCACCTGCTGCTTGTCGGCTGCCCCGTTGCCGCACACCGCCTGCTTCACCTCGTTCGGCGTCGGCTCATCCACGGGCAGCGCGGCCTCGGCGGCCACCAGCAGGGCCACGCCGCGCGCCTGGCCGACGGCCATGGCAGTCTGCACGTTGCGCTGGAAGAAGAGGCGCTCCACGCCGACCCGTTCCGGCCGATGCTCCGCGACCAGCGCAGCCAGCGCGCCGTGCAGCTGGCGCAGGCGAGCGGCATCGGATTCGTCCGGCTGGGTGCGGATTACGCCGGCGTCCACCAGCCGCAGGCGGCCATCCTCGAGCGACACGACGCCGAAGCCGCAGGTGGCGGTGCCCGGATCGATGCCCAGCGCGATCACGGCGCCATGGTAGGCGGCGCCAGCCGGGCGAGAGGGGTCAGACGACCGAGGCCTCGAGCTGCTCCATCAGCGCGTCGGGGATGTCGAAGTTGGCGTACACGTTCTGCACGTCGTCCAGGTCCTCGAGCCGCTCGACGAAGGTGAGCACGTTGCGCGCGCCCTTCTCATCGGCGATCTCGACCCGCGTGGTCGGCTCCATCGACAGCTCCGCCGAGTCGGGCGCGTAGCCCGCATCGGCGAGGGCGACCCGCACCCGGTCGAGGTCGGCTGCCTCGGTCGTCACCAGGATGGCGCCGCCCTCCGGCGAGCCGACGTCGATCGCCCCGGCGTCGATCGCCGCCAGCGTGACCTCATCGGGATCCTGGCCGTTGAGCGGCACGCTGATGATTCCCCGCTGCTCGAACTGCCAGGCCACCGGGGTCAGGGAGCCGCCGGCCTTGGTGAAGATCGACCGGATCTCGGCGGCGGTGCGGTTCCGGTTGTCGGTCATGGCAGCCACGATCACGGCAACGTTCGACGGGCCGAAGCCCTCGTACGTGATCTCCTCGTACTGCTCGGCATCGGCTCCGCTGCCCGTCGCGCGCTCGATGGCGCGCTTGATGTTCTCGGCGGGCATCGAGTTGGCGCGCGCCTTGTCGACCGCCATGCGCAGGCGGTAGTTGCCGTCGACGTCTCCGCCGCCGTTGCGGGCGGCGGTGATGATCTCGCGGGTCAGCTTCGTGAACAGCGCGCCGCGCTTGGCGTCGTTGGCGCCCTTCTGTCGCTTGATCTGCGACCACTTGCTGTGGCCGGACATGCACTCTCCTGGGGTGAATTCGGCGCCGATTGTAGCAACGGGCGCCCGTTGCACCGGGGTGCACAAAAGCCTTGTGAAGCCGATGGCGCCCGTGGCATGCTGCCGTGGCATGCAGACGTCCGAGCCGTCCGCGATGCCGACGCGCGCGTACGAGCGCGATGCCGGCAGCACTGCCATCCTCGCCGGCCTGCTGGGGATCGTGTACTCGGTCGCCTTCCTGGGTGGCGTGGTCCTCGGCTGGGCGCCGGAGCTCGGTCTGGCGGTGGCGTCGATTGCGCTCATCTTCGGAGCACTGTTCAGCATCGCCGTCCTGATCGCGGTGTTCCAGCGGCTGGACGGAGACAACCGTGCCGTGGGCACCGTGGGCCTGGTGCTGGTGGTGGTCGGCGCCGCTGGCGCGATGGCCCACGGCGGGTACGACCTGGCCAACGTGCTGCATCCGCCCGTCGCGGACGTGCTGGCCGACGCGGAGCTGCCCAATCCCGTTGACCCGCGTGGCCTGCTCACGTTTGCCATCAGCGGCCTTGGCCTGCTGATCCTGGCCGCCGTGGCACGCGGGACGGGCGTGCTTTCCGGTGGCGTGGCCACGCTGGGAATGGTGGTGGGCGCGATGCTGCTGGTGGTCTACCTCGGCCGCCTGGTCATCCTGACGCCGACCAACCCGCTCGTCGCGGCCGCCGCCGGCATCACCGGCCTCGTGCTCAGCCCTGCGTTCTACATATGGCTCGGCATGGAGCTGCGCCGCCGCTAGCCCTTCAATCAGGCGCCACCTCGACGCGTGCGCCCTCGCGCCCGGGTGTGACGCGGACCGATGGCGCACGCTCAGCCACCGTCGCCAGCATGGCGTCCAGCTGAGCGTCACCGTGGCCAGGGTCGTGGTGGAACGGCATCAGCTGCCGTACCTCGGCCATGGTCGCCAGTGCGGCGACCTGTCCAATCGAGCTGTGGCC
>DASSNI010000116.1:0-4479 GCA_035701385.1 Candidatus Limnocylindria bacterium
CCAGTCGCCACAGGTAGCGATCCAGGTCGTCCTGTGACTCCCAGACGGTGCCGTAGATGTGCTGCAGCATCGGCCGCTTCTCGTCGCCGCGCCAGTACGCGCCCGCCGAGTGCAGCAGCTTGAACGGGCCCAGCTCGCCGGTGGTCGGCACGTGGGGACCGCGGCACAGGTCGTTGAAAGCGCCGTGGCGGTAGAAGCTGATGACCTGTGCGTCGCCCTCCGGCAGCTCGCGCACGATCTCGACCTTGTAACCCTGGCCCTCGTTCTCGAGCTGGTTGAGCGCGTCGTCCCGCGACAGCTCGGAGCGCTCGAAGGGCAGGTTGGCGCTCACCTGCGCCCGCATGCGCTCCTCGATGGCCTCCAGGTCGGCGGGGGTCAGCGCGCGCGGCAGGTCGAAGTCGTAGTAGAAGCCGTCCTTGATGGCCGGGCCGATCCCCAGCCTGGCCTCCGGGAACAGCTCCAGCACGGCCGCCGCCATGATGTGCGCGGCCGAGTGGCGCATGGTGTCGAGCCGGTCATGCGCGCCGGCGTCGAGCAGCTCCTGGGCGTCCGAACGGACCTCCTCCGAGTCGATGGCCATGGCGCGAAGGGTAGCGCCTTCAGACCGCTTTGAACTGTTCGAACGGCTGGTTGCAGGCGTCGCAGTGATAGATCGCGCGGCACAGCGTCGGTCCGAAGGGGTTGTCCAGTGTGGTGCGCTCGGAGCCGCAGTACGGACAGGTGGCCTGCGCAAGGTACAGCTGCAGTTCGTGGCCGTCGAAGGAAGGCCCGATGAGGACCGGCGGCGCGAACCCACTCCCCCGCAGCTTCTCGCGTCCCTCCGCGCTGATCCGGTCCGATGTCCACGGCGGAGCGAAGGTCAGCCGTACCTGCACCTCGTCTGCCACACCCAGGGCGGTGAGCCGCTCCCCGATCTGCTGCCGCATGACGTCGATGGCGGGGCAGCCCACGAAGGTGGGCAGCAGCTCCACGCTCAGCAGCTCGCCGCCCTCGCGGCGTGGCTCGAAGGCCACCTCGCCGATGACGCCCAGCTCGACCACGCTGATGGCCGGGATCTCCGGATCCGGGATCTCGTCGAGCGCCGCCCGCACGGCCAGCTCCCTGGGATCGCGAACCGCGGCCCGCGCTACCACGTTGCCGCCTCGTCGGAGCGGGCCACCATGGTGAACTGACCGTGCAGCCAGGCGAAGTCATCGGTCCTGCGCGTGCGTCCGTCCGCCGGCGCGCCGGCGTCCGGCAGGGCCGGCAGCCCGTTGGCCGCCAGCGTCCCTTGCACGCCCCCCTGCCAGCGGGTGCGCAGCGTCTCCATCGGCTCCGGGAGGATGCCCGCCTTCACCAGCTCGACGTCCCCGGCCGTGGGCGCCAGGACGGCCTGGGCTTCAGGCCACGCCGCCTGCAGGCTGTCCACCAGGCGCCATCGGGTGTCGCCGTCCGCCTCGGCCAGGCGCCGCAGCCAGACATCGACGTGCATGAGGTGGTACGTCTCCTCGCGCCGCATCTTGGCCGCCAGCTCGGCAACCGGCGCGTACGACGAGCGGCTGAGCGCCTCGAGGCGGATGGCGTCGGCGTGCTCGTACAGGAAGCGGCGGGCCACGGTGAACGCCCAATCGGTGCGCGGGTGGTTCATGAGCGCCGCGTGGCGATAGTCCTCCGGCGCCCGGCCGAAGGCCAGGCGATCGGCGTCGTCATCGGTCAGCGAAGCGAGCAGCTCGTACCACGCCTTGGCGTGCCCGATCTCGTCCTGGCTGATGCTGCTGGTGGCCACGTCCTCCTCCAGCATCGGCGCGATGCCGGTCCACTCGGAGTCCCAGAAGCCGAGGACGAACTCGTCATCGGCCAGGGTCAGCAGCAGCTCCGCGAGGGCCTCACGCGGGCCGGGCGCGAGGTCCGTCACCCTGCTGCCTCGGCCGTCAGGGGTCTTCGTGCAGCCGTGCAGCCGTGCGGCCGTGCAGCACGACGGAGCCGGACGGTCGTCACTCCGCGACCTCAGGTGGTCGCGAGGCCGCTGCCCGTTCCTTGGCCGCCTCCAGCTTGTGCTTGATCAGGTAGCCGCCCGGCCGCTTGAAGGACCGGTCGAAGGGCGGCTGCAGCAGGTCAGGATTGTCCAGCTCGACGATGGCCTCGCGCGGAACCACCCACAGCCGATGGCTCTCCTGCCGCCGGCCGTAGAACTCGCGCGCGTAGTGCAGCGCCAGCTCCTCGTCCGGCGCCCGCACGTTGCCGCCGTGGATCATGGGATCCCCTTCCGACTCCTGCCGGAAGACCTCCCACACGCGATCGCCCTGGCCACTGCCGTCGCTCATGCGAGCAAGCCTACCGCCGGGTCAGGTCCTGCGCACGCGAAGAGGCGGCCCGCCAACGGGCGAGCCGCCTCCCTCTATCGGTGTCTGATCAGACGGCAGCGGTCGAAATCGCCTCCTCGGCGCGCTCGCCCACCTCGTTCGCCGCCTCGCCGGCTTTGCTGACGAGAGCCTCGCTCGGCTCGCCGATGAGGTCCTGCTCGATCTGCGTCTCGGGCAGCAGCGCACCCAGGGCAGCCCCGGCGCCCAATGCGGCGATGCCTGCCACGAACGGCTGCTCGTACATGATCCGCCGGGCCTGGGTCCCCAGTTCGCCGGCGGTCAGGCGGGCGTTGGTCGCCACGTCGCTGGCCAGCTGTCCGGCTCCCTCGGTCACGTCCTGGGCACGCTCGCCGACGCTGTCAACACCGCGCCGCGCCGCGTCCAGCGGGCTGCCCTGGCCGTTGTTGTCCGTCGTCGACTGGCTGCGGCTCCGCCACAGCATCAGGAGCCCCGCTCCTGCCATGGCTGCCGGAATTGGATTGCGTCGAATCGTGTCGACCAGCATGTCTGTTACCCCCTTGGCCGTCTCTCCGGCGGTCTCAACTGCTTCTTCCACGCGCCCGATGGTCGCCTCGCGAACGGCCGTTCCGGCCTGGTCCGCGAGGCGCGCCGGGTCGAGGCGCTCCCCGATCTCGCCGAGGGTCTCGCCCATCTCGGCGCGGGTCTCCGTGATGTCCTCCTCGATCTCGATCACTTCGGTCTCGATCACCAGGTCCCGCGTGTCCGGGCGGCTTGATTCACTCGTCACTTGGTCTGCTCCTTGGCCCATTCGATGTTGTCGCGCATGGTCTCGATCGTCTCGCTGGGACGGCTGCCGTCGCGCTGGATGGCTCCGACGCCGGCGCGCAGGACGGCGGCTCCCACGATCGCAACGACGACGCCCACGATGAGGGCAGCGAGCCAGCCATCGATGCCGGCGGCGATCAGCCCGAGCACGGCCGCGGCCAGCAGCACAAGCAGCGCTCCGTGCAGGATGGCGCCCCCGGCAGCGACCATTGCCGTGTCCCGCCCGAGGCGCGAGGCGCGATCCCCGAGCTCCACCTTGGCCAGGTCGAGCTCACGTCGGACCAGCGTCCCGACCTGGCGCCCGAGGTCGCCGAACAGCTCGCCCAGCGGCCTATCGCGTTGCTCGTTCATGTCACGAAGCCGTCGAGCCGGTGGCCCCGATGCCGCTCGTCAGCTCTGACGCTCCAGGGCCGGTCGGCTGCAGCGCCACCGAAGAGCGGGAGGAGCGGCTGTACGCTGCCTGGCCGGACCAGGGCTGTGCGGGTCGGCCCGCGGCCGTCTTGATGACGCGGGCGGCGATCATGCCGAGTGCCAGCGCCCCGCCGTAGAACAGCAGCGGCTGGCGCCGCGCGAAGTCCTGGGTGGTGTTGACGATGTCGGTCACATCCGTCTCGCGCAGGTAGCGTCCGATGCGTTCGGCCTGCTCGGCGGCTCCATCGGCCAGTCCGGCGATGGCCGGCTGCTGGGCCTGCAGGTCGCCGGATACGCGGCGGATTGCCTGGGCCGTCCGGGTGATCCCTTCCGCGGCGCGGAGGCGCTGCGAGTTGGCCTGTTCGCTGACGGTCTGGCGGGCCGAGTCGGCCACCTGGCTGACTGCCTGACCAGCTGACGCGGCGGCGTCGCTGACGACGGTCTGCTCCGCCATGCTGGCCGATGACTCCTCGGTGGGCAGGGTGCTGCCCGAAGTCGAACGGCGCGTTGAGCTACGGGTGGTGGTCATGGGTTTCCCCCTTGTGCGTGTGATCTTGGTGTTGCCCGTCGGGCAAAGGGGTAATGGCAGGACCGGTGCCATTTGGTTCCCGGGCGCACCACTCCCCGGGGCCGTGACGCGCGACCGGCAGCCGCTGTGGATCAGCGTGGCCGGTGCCGGCTAGGCGACGGCAGTCCCCGTCGAGGGCCCCAGGATCGCGTCACGCACCCACTGGGTGGCCGCCATGGCGTCGCGGCGGAACTGGAGGCGCTCCTGTGACTTCGGCCCGTGGCCGGTGACCACCGAGCGCAGCTCGTTCCAGTCGGGCTCGGTGTAGTGCCAGCGCCCCGCGGCCTCGTCGTAGTGCAGCTCGGGGTCCGGGACGGTGAGCCCCAGCTCCCAGATGCGCGGCACGTAGATCGACAGGAACTCCTGGCGCAG
>DASSNI010000117.1:0-3315 GCA_035701385.1 Candidatus Limnocylindria bacterium
GGTTCCTTGGCCTGGACGAGAGCCGCCTGCGAGCCGAGCTGCGGGCCGGCCCGCGCACCTACCCCCGCCTCTTCGCGCTGATCCACGAGCACTTCGCCGAGCGCGCCGGAAAGCCGCGCTGGGGCGACCAGACGGGGCTGGTGGAGCGCTATGCCGCCGACATCTTCGCCGCCTACCCCGGCGTGCGGATGATCCACATGATCCGCGACCCCCGCGACCGCTACGAGGCCTCGATCCGCATGTGGCCCAACGCGCGCGGGCGGGTCGGCGCGGCGGTGGCGCGCTGGCGCTACTCGGTCGATCTCGGCGAGCGGAATGCCGCCCGCTGGCCGGACCGCTACCGGATCCAGCGCTACGAGGACGTGGTGCGTGATCCGGGCGGCGTGGTGCAGGAGCTGTGCGCATTCATCGGCGAGGAGTTCGAACCGGCCATGCTCGAGCTGGCGGATGCGCCAACGTATCGCGCCAAGCTGCTGGCCGGATCGTCGGATGGCAGGCTGATCACCGCCGACCATGTCGGCGACTACCGCGGGCGTATCGCGGCTGACGAGATGGCCTTCCTGCAGGGGCAGCTGGGGTCGCGCATGCGCCGGCATGGCTACGAGCCCGATCCGGTCCCGATGTCCAGAGCGCAGCGCCTGCGCTACTGGATGCTGGGGTGGCCATCGCACGCCGCGCGGATGGCCGTGTGGTCGGGGCTCGAAGGACTGCAGCACCGCCTGCCGCTTCTGATCGGCCGAAGGCCCTCGGCGCACAAAGTCGTGGACCGTACGCACCACAAGCCTGCGGCAAACGGGTAGGTCGACGGCGCTGAGGGCGTAAGATGGCCCGATCTTCCCACCGCCAGGTGGTACCGAGGGGGTAAGGAATCATCATGTCCCGCGCAGTGCCCGTCGTGCTTGCCATGCTTCTCACCGCGTCGCTCGTCGGTGGAGCCACGGCCAGCGGAACCGGCGCACGTCCGACCAAGGGATACGTGCGCCTGGAAAACGTGCTCACCGCCGATAGGATTGGCGTCCGGCACCCCGGCAACATCAGCTGGGACAGCGCAGCCCGGGCACTCGTCGTGGCGGATCGCCGAACGGGCGTGGCGCGCCTGGTGAAGGCGCAGGGCCACGTCATCGGCTCGGCATCCGGCAAGGTGGCGGACGCTGACCTGTCAGCGACCGACGCCGCGACCGGCCATCGCTACACCCTGCGCCCGGAGCGAAACGAGATCCTGGAGCGCGACGCCGCCGGGACGCTGCTCAGCGTGCGCGATGTCTCGTCGCTGCAGCTGCGCGGCGCGGATGCGCTGACGGTGGCGCCCACCTCCGACACCACCGACGCGGCCGACGCCATCAGCCTCTACCTCAGCGTGGCCGATGCGGCCGATGAGGACGGGGCCTCAACGGGACCAAGCGTTTTGGAGCTGGCGGTCACCCAGCCCGTGCTGGCGGCGGCCCTGGCGGCCGTGCCTGAGAACGTTGCCAGCCTGGTCAAGACGATCAACACCGCCGGCTTCAGCCCGGCCAGCCCCGATCCCTCCGGTATCGCCTACGTCGGCGAGGAGCTTGACCGGTTGGTGGTGGGCGATGGCGAGGTCGACGAGACGACTGGCGCCGGCTTCCACGGCGTGAACGTGTGGCTCGTCGACCGGGTCACGGGTGCTGCGAGCGGGGCGATCAACACGCTGACCGCCAGCCCCTCCAATAACGAGCCGGTGGGGGCGGCGTACGACCCGGTGGCCGATCGTCTCTACCTGTCGAAGGACGGCAGCTCGTCCCGGGTGTGGGTCTACGGGCGCAGTGGCAGCACCTTCACCCAGATTGCCTCGTTCGGCGTTTCGGGCCTGGGCGTGGGGGACGCCGAGGGGCTGGCCTTCGGTGGCGACACGCTGTTCATCGGCGACGGCTCGAACAAGGAGGTGTGGAGCCTGCCGGTGGGCGCGGACCGCACCTTCGGCACGGCGGACGACCCACCGGTCACGCACTTCGACACGTCGGCGCTGGGCATCAACGACGCGGAGGCCATCGGCTACAACACCGATACCGGCAACTTGTGGCTCGCCAGCCGTCGGGAGGGCGAGGGCATCCTGGAGGTCACGCCCGGTGGCGTGCCGGTCAGCCGCGCCCACTACGCGAGCGGCTTCGACCCGCTGAGCCCCGGTGGCCTGGAGGTCGCGCCCTCGTCAGCCGATCCCTCAAAGCTGAACCTGTGGATCGTCGACCGCGGCATCGACAACAACGACCAGAGCAGCGAGAACGACGGCAAGCTGTACGAGGTCCGCATCGACGCGGGCGAGCCGCCGCCCCCGCCGCCCGACCCCGGCAGCAACGCCCTGCAGAACGGCGGCTTCGAAACGGCCAACGGCTCATCGCCAAGCAACTGGACGACGGATCCGCGCTTCACGCAGTCGAATACTGACGTGCACGGCGGCAGCTTCTCCGGCCGCCACTTCGCCACCGATGACTCCGGCTACACCATCGAGCAGACGGCCGCGGCCGTCGCCGGAGTCCAGTACCAGTTCAGCGCCTGGATCAACGCGCCGACGACCAGCGATGCCTTCAAGGTCGTGCTCAAGGTCCAGTGGCGCACCAACTCGAAGAAGATCTCGGTCGTGACCCTGGGCCGCATCCGGCAGCACACCAACGGGGTGTGGACACTGATCTCCGACCCTGACCTGGTCTCGCCGGCGGGCACCACCCGGGCGCGGGTGATGATGGTGGTCAGCAGCCTGAACACGTCGGTGTACGTCGACGACTTCTCGCTGGCCATCAGCCCCTGATTCGGCCCTCGCGACCACGTTGAGCACCCGCGACTGGGCGGCGTCGGCCCGCGACGTCGTGCGGCGCACGCCGGCGCACACCGCCTGGCGGGCGGTGGCCTTCGCTGCCGGAGCTGCCCGCGAGCGACAGGCACTGTCCGGCGTGCAGACGTACTGCCTCTTCCTGGGCCACGCCCGCAGCGGGCACAGCGTGATCGGCGCGCTGCTGGACGCGCACCCGCAGATCGCCATCTCGGATGAGCTGGACGCCCTGCGCTACCTGCGTGCCGGATTCAGCCGCGGGCAGCTGCTGTACGGGTCGATCGACAAGTCACGCAAGCAGGCGGCCAACCTGCGGCGCAAGCGGGGCCGCGGAGGGAAGACGTACTCGTACCACGTGCCAGGCGGCTCGCAGGGGCGGTTCGAGGACCTGCGGGTCGTGGGCGACAGCCAGGCGGGATGGACGACGCGCCGCCTCGCCGGCGACGCGAGGCTGCTGGACAGCCTGCGCCGACGGATGGCGCCGCTGGAGCTGCGCTTCATCCACGTCGTGCGCAATCCCTTCGACA
>DASSNI010000118.1:0-2498 GCA_035701385.1 Candidatus Limnocylindria bacterium
TCGGCGCGCTGAGCTTGACAGGATCGGCCGGGTGGCCGAAGGACAGCAGGTAGTCGCAGACCTGGTCCTCAGGAAGGCCGAGCAGCCGGCTCGCAAGGTCGTGGTCGTACACGGTGGCCGGCACGCTGCCGATGCCCAGCTCCCATGCCGCCAGCACCATGTTCTGCGCCGCGCGGCCGAGGTCCCACAGGATCGATTTGAGGCGCGGCAGGTCGGCGGCCGGCCGCACCAGCGCGATGGCGAGCGTGGCGCCGGCCAGGTGGTTGGCGTAGCGGCCGACGGCCGAAAGCTCCCGCAGGTGCTCCCGGTCGCGCACCACGATGAAGGCCCACGCCTGCTGGTTCTTGGAGCTTCCGGCGCGGCGCCCGGCGTTCAGGATGCGCGACAGGTCTGCGTCGCTGATCGGCTCCGGGCTGAACTCGCGCACGACCCGTATCGAGTTGATCGCCTGCCAGGTGTCCATCGGCTCAGGCGTCCTCGACCTCGATGCGGATCCGCTTGTTGATGCGCCCCTTCGACTCGTAGCCGGCGACGCGCACGCGGCCGATCTCGGACGTGCGGGCCACGTGCGTGCCTCCATCGGCCTGGAGGTCCAGACCCACGATCTCGATGGTGCGCACCTCGGTGATGCCCTCGGGCAGCAGGTTGATCTTGGTGCGGATCAGGTCGGGAATCGCGAACGCGTCATCGCGCGGCAGCACCGCCACGCGGATCTCGCGGTCCGCGGCCACCTCCTCGTTCACGCGCCGCTCGATCTCGGCCACCAGCTCGGCGCCCATGGTCTCGAACTCGAAGTCCATGCGGCCGGACAGCGGCTCCATGTTGCCGCCGGTGACCGATGCGCCGTGGTCGCGCCAAACCACGCCGCACAGCACGTGCAGCGCCGAGTGGGTGCGCATCAGCGCATGGCGCCGATCCCAATCGATCTCGGCAGTCACCTGCGTATCCACCGCCGACGGCTCGCCTTCCACGCTGTGCCAGATGTCGTCGCCGCGCTTCTTAGCGCCGGTCACGCGCCACGAGCCGCCCGCGGTGCCGATCAGCGTGCCGGTGTCCGGCGGCTGGCCGCCGCCGCCCGGATAGAAGACCGTCCGGTCCAGCAGCACGGCGCCTTCGTCGACGTCCACGACCACCGCCTCCACGCTGCGCGCGTAGGCGTCGCGGTAGGCGATGTTTTCGCTCACCGCGCTCAGGCCGACGTGGCCTGGGGCTGCGCCTGCAGCGCCCCGCTGCTGAACAGCTCCATCGTGCTTTCGAGCGCGGCGCGCAGCCGTTCGCGCGGCAGCACGCCGGCTCCGCGGACCAGGGTGCCGCCGATGAGGTCCACGATCTGGTCGGCGTAGAGCTCCATCTGTTCAGGGTGGCGCAGCACGCCCTGGGCGGCCAGCTTGTCGAGCAGCAGGTGCACGACCGCCGGGTAGCGCATCGTCTCCTGCGCACGCCGTCGCCGCACCGGGTCGGGGTGGGTGGTCTCGCGGGCGACCGCCGCGATCAGCGTCGGCTCCCGGGTCGCCAGGCCGGCAAGTGACTCCGCCACGTCGTGGAAGATGGCCTCCGGCGGCCTATCGAGGTCATCGAGCAGGGGCCCGGCTACCTCCTGCACGTAGCGAGCGCCGATCTCGCACAGCAGCATCTCCTTGTAGCCGAAGTAGTTGAAGACGCTCGTGCGGCTCATGCCCGCCGCGCGCGCGATGTCGTCCATGGTGGTGGCCTCGACGCCGCGCTCCGCGAACAGCTGGGCGGCGGCATCCACCAGCTGACGTCGACTGGCTGCCTTCTTCCGTTCGCGGACGCCCATCTGTGTGCCTCCGGGTCACATCGGCTGGACCCCCGAGAGCGGGAAGGCTAGCAGCCACTGCGCGAAGTCGCATGTCGGTTGCTAGCATGGCCCGTCCCGGACAATCTCCATTTGCACTGCGAGGCAACGCATGCAGTTCCGCGCGCTGGTCGATGACCTGCTCGACGCCTACTTCGGCCACTACCCCGTGCACGCCACCGAGATCGGCAACCACGACCATGACGGCGCCTGGCCGGACCTGACCGCTGCCGGCGGGGAGGCGCGCCTGGCCTGGCTGACCCACGCCATCGGCTCGCTGCAGAGCCTGGACGAGGGAGCGCTGTCGCGCGACGAGCGCATCGATCGCCGAATCCTGCTGCAGAACCTGGAGGCGCTGGAGTTCGGCGAGCGGACGCTGGACGAGGAATCCTGGAACCCGCTGACCTACGTCTACCTGTTCGGCAACGGCCTCTTCAGCCTGCTGGCCCGTGAGTTCGCCCCAGTCGACGTGCGGCTGCGCAGTGCGGCGGAACGGCTGCGCGGCCTGCCCGCGGCGCTGGACCAGGCACGCGCACGGCTCAATGCGGGCGGCGCCCGGCAGATCAGCCAGTTCCACGCCCAGAAGGCGGTGGAACGAATGCCCGGCCTCACCGACCTGGCCGATACGGCGGTCGAGGAGTCGAGTGCGGTCGACGATGCCCTTCGCGCCGAGGTGGCGGCA
>DASSNI010000119.1:0-6573 GCA_035701385.1 Candidatus Limnocylindria bacterium
GCCGTCGACATCCCGATCGTGCACTTCAGCGTCGAGTGGTGGCGCGGCCTGCACCAGGGCCCGACCATCGGCTCGCCGGACAAGATCCTGAATCCGTCGGCCCCGTCACTGTTCGTGATAGCGCTGGTCAGCATGGTCTTGGCCTTCACGCTGGCGTGGCTGTGGCTGATGATCCGGCGCTACCAGCTCGCGCGCATCGCCTGGCAGATCGAGGAGCACGGGCGCCTGGGTCGCATCACCGCGGCGCGCCGCGCCACGCGAGCGGCTGCGCCGGCCACCGACGGCGCCGCGGAGCGCATCTGATGAGCCTGGACACGCCCGATCTCGCCTTCATCATCGCCGGCTGGGGCGTGATCCTGGGCGGCATGGCGCTCTACGCCATCGTCCTGCTGCGGCGGCTGCGGGCTGCTCGCCAGGCGTCGCTCGAGATCCGGAGCGCAGCAGAATCGGCACCGCCTCCGCCGACGGCCGACGCTCCTCGATGACCGTCGAGGCGGCGCCCGAGACCCGCCGCCGGCGCTGGGCGGTCCTGCTGGCCGTGGCGATCGTGGCCGCGGCGCTCGGCTGGCTGGCATTCAGCGGAATCGGCTCCGCGCTGGTCTACTACGAGACGCCGTCCGAGCTGGTGGCGCGCGGCGAGTCGGGGATCGGCCGCACGCTGCGGCTGGGCGGTGTCGTGCAGCCGGGCAGCCTCACCTGCGTGGGCGGCGCGGTCGACTTCGTGATCACCGATGGGGACCAGGACATCCCGGTGCGCAGCGCGCCCGGCGCCGCGGCGCTCATCTGCCCGCGGGAGGGCGTCGGGGTCGTGGTCAACGGCCGTCTGAGCACGCTGGGTGTGTTCGAGCCGGACGAGGTGATCATCAAGCACGACGAGAACTACGTGGCTCCCACCGGCGGCGCCGTCCCGTCGCAGGTCATCGACCCCGGCTCATGATCCCGACCCTGGGCCACGTGGCGGTGGTCGCCGGGCTGGCCGCCACGCTGTTTGCGGCCGCCTCCTTCGTCCTCGGCGCACGACGCGGGGACGCGGAGCTGGTAGGCGTGGCGCGGCGCGCCATGTACGCCGCCTTCGGACTGGCGGCGGTGGCCAGCGCTGCCATGGTCTACAGCCTGCTGACCCACGACTTCAGCGTGCTGTACGTGGTGCGCAACAACGCCACCACCACGCCGCCGTTCTACTCGGTGATCAGCCTGTGGGCGGCCCTGCAGGGCTCGATCCTGTTCTGGACGCTGCTGGCCACCGGATGGGCGGCGCTGGTCCTGCATCGGTTTCGCGATCGCGCGCCGGTGCTGATGCCCTGGGTCGGCATGACGCTGGCCCTTGGCGCCGCGTTCTTCTTCGCGGTGATGACCTGGCCGGGCGATCCGTTCCTGCGCACCTCGCCGGTGGCCGCCGAGGGCAATGGGCCGAATGCCCTGCTGCAGAACCATCCGTTCATGGGGCTGCACCCGCCCCTGCTGTACCTGGGATACACCGGCCTGGCGGTGCCGTTCGCGTTCGGCGTGGCCGCGCTGATCACGCGGCGCACCGACGAGGAGTGGCTGGGGATCGTGCGGCGCTGGACGCTGGTGCCGTGGACCTTCCTCACCGCCGGAATCGTGGCGGGCGCGTGGTGGAGCTACGAGGTGCTGGGCTGGGGCGGCTACTGGGCGTGGGACCCGGTCGAGAACGCGGCCCTGCTGCCGTGGCTCACCGCCACCGCCTTCATCCACTCCAGCATGGTGGCCGAGCGCCGCGGCACGCTGCGGGTGTGGAGCCAGCTGCTGGTGGTGCTGACCTTCTGGCTGACGCTGTTCGGCACGTTCCTGACGCGCTCCGGGGTGGTGGCCAGCGTGCACTCGTTCACTGCCTCGGGGATCGGCGGCTGGTTCCTGGGGGCGCTCGTCGTGACCCTGGCCGCCGGCACGGCCCTCATCGTCTGGCGGCTGCCCGACCTGGGCGACCGACGCCCGGCGGGGGAGCCGATCAGCCGCGAGTCGGCGTTCCTGTTCAACAACGTGCTGTTCCTGGCGATCAGCCTGACCGTGCTGGTCGGAACGCTCTACCCCCTGGCCGTGGAGGCGGTCTCCGGGCAGAAAGTGAGCGTTGGCGCGCCGTGGTTCAACCGCGTCGGCGCCCCCGCCTTCGTGGCGTTGCTCTTCCTGATGGGCGTCGGCCCGGCGCTGCCGTGGGGCGGTGCGTCGGCCGCCACGCTGCGGCGACGCTTCGGCCGGCCGGTCGGCGCTGCGCTGGCGGTGGTGCTGCTGGCCGTGGTCATGGGCATGCGCGAGGTCGCGCCGCTGGCCGCCATCGGCTTCGCGGTCTTCGTGGTGCTGGTCATGGCCGATGAGGTGGTGCGCGGCGCCGCGGCCCGCGGTCGCACGCGCGGCGAGCGTGCCGGCACGGCCGCCTGGCAGCTGGTGACCCGCAACCGGCGGCGCTACGGCGGCTACCTGGTGCACGCGGGCATCTGCGTCATGGCAGTGGCCATCGCCATCTCGGCGACGCTGGGGACCGAAGTCACCGCCACGCTGCGGCCCGGCGAGGAGCTGACGATCGGCGCGTATCGGCTGCGGCACGAGCGCCTGGTGGTGCAGGCGCTGCCCGATGACGCCCGCGTCCGCGAGACCCGCGCCGAGCTGACGCTCTCCGGCCCGCAGTCCGGCGCGGTGACCACCGCGCTGCGTGACTATCCCAGCTCCACCACGGCCATCGCCACGCCCTCGGTGCGCAGCTCGCTGGGCGAGGACCTGTACGTCACGCTCATAGGCTACGACCCCGACAGCCAGTCGGTCACGCTGCACGTCTTCATCAACCCGCTGGTGGGCTGGATCTGGCTGGGCGGCGCGATCGTGGCGGCGGGCGCCGTCTTCGCCATCTGGCCGGAACGCCGTCGCATCCCGACGGCCGCCGTGTCGGCGGCGGCGGGCTGAGGTCGCGCCCATGGGCCGCTCGATGCTCCGCTGGCTGCTGGTGCCGCTGCTGGTCGTGCCGGTGGGCTGGCTGCTGTTCACCGGCCTCGGGCGCGATCCCCGTGAGATCCCGTCGCCCCTGGTCGGAAAGCCGCTGCCGGTCCTGTCCGGCACCACGCTGGACGGCTCGCCGTTCTCCAGCGCCGAGCTGGCCGGCAAGCCGGCGCTCATCAACGTCTGGGCATCGTGGTGCCCCCCGTGCGTGAGCGAGCACCCGCTGCTGCTGGACACCGCGCGCCGCTTTGGCGGCGAGCTGCAGATGGTCGGCGTGCTGTACCAGGACACGGCCGATGGCGCGCGCGCCTTCGAGTCGCGGTACGGCGAGGGCGGCTGGCCGGACGTCGATGACGCCTCCGGGACGATTGCCGTGGCGCTGGGCGTGACCGCGCCGCCCGAGACGTTCTTCGTGGATGCGCATGGCGTGGTCCGCTACCGCCACGTCGGCCCACTGACGGCGGAGGTGCTGGACGAGCAGCTGGCCGCGCTGGGGCTGCAGCCGTGACCCGATGGGTTGCGCTTGCCGGCGCGGTGCTGCTGGTCGGCGCCGCCGTCGCGATGATGCTGCTCCTGCAGCGGCCATCAGCGGCGACGTCAGCCGAGCAGGCCGCCAGCCTTGCGGCGGAGCTGCGCTGCCCGGACTGCGAGTCCCTGTCGGTGGCCGAATCTCGCACGGCGTCCGCCACCGCCATCCGCCAGGAGATTGCGTCGCAGCTGGCCGCCGGGCGGACCCCGGACCAGATCCGCGAGAGCTTCGTGGCCCGCTACGGGGAGTGGATCCTGCTCGAGCCCCGCGGCGCCCCGCTGTGGCTGGTCGCGCCGCTGGCCATCGTCGCCGGTGGCGGGCTGCTGGCCTGGTGGCTGATCGGGCGTCGCCGGACCCCTGCCCCAGATGCCAGCCAGCCGCTGTCCGATGCGGAGCGCGCCCGGCTGGCCAGTGAGCTGGAGCGGCTGGATGGCTGAGCTCCTGCTGCTTGGATTGGTGCTGCTGGCGGTCGGCCTCGCCGTCGGCTGGCCGCTGTTGGAGGACCGCCGCGCGTCCCCGCAGCCCACCGACGCCGAGCGGGAGGCGCTGGAGGTCCGCCACCGGCTTGCCCTGGAGGCGCTGCGCGACGTGGAGGCGGACCACCGCGCCGGCTCCCTGGATGGCGCCGCCTACGAGCGCGAGCGGCAGGAAGCCGAGCAGCATGCGGCGGAGACGCTGCGTGCCCTGGACGCCGGCCGCTCAGCCACCCCACCGGAGGCACCCGCCGCACCGGGCAACGGGCGTGGCCGCAGGGTTGGCGCCGGGCTGGCGGCCGTGCTGGCCCTCCTGGTGCTGGCCGGCTATGCGCTGCCGGCGCCGTTCGGCATCGCCGAGCGCGACGCGCGGCTGGAGCGCATCCGCCAGCTGACCGCAGCCATCAACGACAACCCGCGCGACACCGCCGCGCTGACCGAGATCTCGGACCTCTACCTGGCCGGCGGCAGCGAGCAGGACGTGGCCGCCGCGCTGGCCAGCCTGATCCTGCTGCGTGACGCCGCGCCGCAGAGCCGCGACGCGCATCAGCGGCTGGTGACGCTGCTCGTCCGAGCCGGCTTGTGGGACGGGGCGGCGGACGCCACGGATGCCTACGCCAACGTGGTCGGCGAGGACGATCCGGACATCCCGTTCTTCCGCGGGCTGATCGCCCGTGGCCAAGGCGATGGGGACGAGGCCACCGCCCAGTTCGAGCGCTTCCTCCGGCTGGCGCCGAACGACGATCGCGCGCAGATGGTGCAGGCCCTGCTGGACCAGGGGTCGGACAGGCCGGCACCATCGGGCAGCGGCTCGGGGAGCTAGGCCCGCTCCACCACCCGGTCCAGGATCCGGTTCAGCGACTCGAGCTCCGCTGGCGGGATGCGGTCAAGGAAGTGCTCCGCCACGCCGCGCAGGTGCGTCGGCGAGGCGCGCCGCAGGCGCTGGTAGCCCCCATCGGTGAGCTGCGCCCACTGTCCGCGCCGATCCGTGTCGCACGAGACGCGCTCGACCAGCGCATCGGCCTCAAGGCGGTCCACCAGTCGGGTGGCGCCCGAGCGCGACACGGCCAGCATGTCGGCCAGCTCGCTCATCCGCAGGCGGCGCCCCTCGCTGTAGGCCAGGAACAGCAGCACCTCGTACTCGGCCAGGCCCATGGCCTGCTCCGCCTGCAGCTCCCGCTCGAGCTGGCGGCGCACCTGGGCATGGGCGTACAGGAAGGTGCGCCAGGCATGGAGGCGCGGATCGCGAGGGCTCGGGACCGATGCGGCCATGGGCCAATGCTGACACGCCCCGGCTCGCAAGGCGAGTCGGGGTCAGCCTCAGCTCGCGACCGGTACTTCGATCCAGAAGGTCGAGCCGATGCCCTCGCGGCTTTCCAGGCCGGCGCTGCCACCGTGCGCCTCGGCGATGTGCCGCACGATGGCCAGCCCGAGCCCGCTGCCGCCACGCGGCAGCTCCGCTCCATCGGCGTCATCGCCGTCGCGTGCGCGCGAGCGGTCCACCAGAGGATCAAGCGTGGGTTAAGCGCCCGGTGCGGAAATGGCCGAGACCGCGGGTCGCGGCAGGTCGTCGCCTAGCCGAGGATCGGCTTCAGCAGGAAGTAGCTGATGGCCGCCACCGTGCCGGAGGCGGGGATGGTCAGCACCCAGGCGATCCCGATGTTGCGGGCGACGCCCCAGCGCACGGCGTTGAATCGGTCAGAGGCGCCGGTGCCCATGATCGCGCTCGAAATCACGTGGGTGGTGCTGACCGGCATGCCCAGCTGCGATGCGCCGAAGATGATGGTGGCGGCCGATGTCTCCGCGGCGAAGCCGTGTACCGGGTCGAGCTTCACGACCCGGGTGCCCATCGTCTTGATGATGCGCCAGCCACCCGCCGCGGTTCCCAGCGAGATGGCCGTCGCGGCCGCCAGCTTGACCAGCAGCGGTACCTCGAAGACCTGGATGATGCCGGCGGTGAGCAGCGCGAAGGTCATGACCCCCATCGTCTTCTGCGCGTCGTTGCTGCCGTGGCTGAAGGCCATGTAGGCCGCGGACAGCACCTGGAGCCTGCGGAACCGGTCGTTCATGAGCTTCGGATGGGCGCGACGGAAGACGTTGAAGATCAGCACCATCACCGTCAGGCCCAGGGCGAAGCCGATGACCGGCGAGCTCACCAGCGGCACCACCACCTTGGTCACGATGCCCTCCACCTGCCAGGCGCCAAGCCCGGCGGCGGACAGGGACGCGCCCAGCAGCCCGCCGATCAGGGCATGGCTGGACGAGCTGGGAATGCCGAGCCGCCAGGTGAACAGATTCCAGAAGATGGCGCCCACCAGCGCTGCCGCGACCACTGCCTGGCCTTCGAACTGGGGCTGGACGATGCCAGCGCCAATGGTCTTGGCCACCTCCGTGCCGGTCAGCGCGCCGGCGAAGTTGGCCACCGAGCTCATGGCGATCGCCCACTGCGGCTTCAGGGCGCGGGTGCTGACGCTGGTGGCGATGGCGTTGGCGGTGTCGTGGAAGCCGTTGATGTAATCGAAGGCGATCGCCAGGCCCAGGACGGCCAGCAGGGCGACGGTTATGCCCTCAGGCATGCTTGACGACGATGCGCTCGATCACGTTGGCCGCGTCCTCGCAGGC
>DASSNI010000120.1:0-4555 GCA_035701385.1 Candidatus Limnocylindria bacterium
CAGTGCGCTGTCGCGCGGCATGACCACGTGGTCGACCCCGTATGCGTCGAACGTCGCCTGTGGATCTGAGTCGAGGCCGATGACGCTCACGTACCTGCGGATGACGGCGTCACCGTACACATCGGCCCGGCCGTCCACGAAGATCCGCAGCGTCGGCACCTCGAGCCCCAGGTAACCGCCCCACTCGTACAGGTTGAAGACCCTCGCCTCGGGCGCGTTCTGTCGCAGCCACACTGTTGCGTCGACCGGGAACTCGCGTGCGATCTCATCGGCTTGGCTTGCCGGCAGGCTTCGCCCGAGCGTCAACGCAGCGCCCAGCGCGAGCAGGACGACGAGGACCACGGCGTTCACCGTGCCGGGTCGGCCTCGGCGCGGTTCGGCCATCCGCCGAAGCAGCCCAGACGTCTGCTGTCCGAATCGTGTGTCGGACAGAGCCGGGCCGAGGTTGATGGCGATGATCGCGGCGCCGATCGGCCCAAGGAACAGCAGGAACCGGACGGCCGAGACCGCCATGATCGTCAAGCCGAGGAGGATGAACGCATCGGCCAGGCGGAGGCGGCGGAAGGCCAGCAGGAGCGTGGGGATCGTGCCGAGCACGGTGAATCCCAAGAGCAGCCAGCCGAACAAATTGGTGAGACGCGCCGGCTGCCACTCACCCACGTACGTAGCCAGCGCCCCGAGCCCGAGGGTGTTGAAGGGATAGGCGTAGATCGCCACGCCGTTGGGATTCACGACGAGCGCCGCCGCGGACAGCACCAGCATCGCTGCCAGCCAGGCGAGATCGGACCACGCCAGCGGCATCGGCTCGAGCGTGCGCCGAAGCCACTTCTCGCCGGCCTCGCCAATGACGACGGCGCCACCGAACAGGAACAGGAGCGGGAATCCGGCGTGCAGGTTGACCCACAGCAGGGCGACCGGCACCAGCAGCGCGGGCCAGATCCGCCGCCGATCGCCGAGGAAGCTCCACAGCAGCCAGATCACGATCGCGGCGAAAAGCAGATCGAGCACCTGCACGCGGACGCCCAGGACGGGCCCGGCCAGGAGGAGTCCGGCCGAGAACCAGGTGACGCGGCTCAGCCAGCCGATCTGTGGCCGGCGGATGTTGCATGCCTGCCACAGGATGACGAAGGCTCCCACCGTCAGCGCTGCGGCAATGAGCGACAACAGCGTGTCGCCCCAGGGTCCCAGCCGATACAGCAGCGCCATCAGCACGTTGCTCAGCCAGTCCTGGCTGGTCCACGGTTGGCCGAAGGCGGTCAACGACCATGAGTCGACGTGCGGGACGCCGCCGCTGGTCAAGATCGCCTCGCCGGCGCGAATGTGCCACCACACGTCGGGATCGATGAGCGGCCAGGTGGCCCTGGGCAGCAGCGCCGCAGCGAAGAAGGCGACGACGACGACCGTCGCCGCCGATACCCGCGTGGTCATGCGGCAGCGGTGTCCCGGCGGGGTCGACGGCGGATGAGGTAGACCCCCGCCAGCAGCATGGCCAGACTGTCCGGCCAGAGGATAGGGACTGCGATGGTCGCGGCGACCGCCACCAGCCAGGCGCGGTCGAACCGTGCCGCAACCGCCACCAGCACCGCCGCCAGCGCGAGGCGTGCCACGAGGAGCGCCATGTAGCCGCTGCCTGCCGTTCCGGTATCGCCGGTCAGGCGGTTCACCCAGTCGAACCACAGCTGCGGCGCGACCGCGAACGAGACCAAAGCGATCGCCAGCGTGACGCCGACCGCGATGATCAGCGCTCGCCACTCGCGTCGGAAGGCGAACCACAGCAGCCCGATGCCCGGCGTGACCTTGGTCAGCAGGACCGCCGTCCAGGCGGCGGGCCAGGTCATGCCGATGGCCATGGCTGCGCCCAGCATGAGATGGATGTTCCCGATGTAAACGTCGCGGAACACGAACGGCAGGAGGGTGAGGGCCAGCGCGGCCCCGACCGGCGTGACCAGGAAGGCGAGCGCCAGCAGGCTGAGCCCGGTCCACAGCGCGTGAAATGCCTCCCAGGGCAGCACGCGCAGGGGTGTCAACGCCTCGATGAAGGCGGGCGAATAGAGATAGGCGCCGGGCAGCCCGATCTGCGGCCCCGGGTACGGGTTGTCGAGCGGCGCGCTCCAGTAGGTTCGTGCGTCGACGCCATGAATGCCACCCTGATCGGGGATCAGCAGTACCCATCGCATCAGCAGGTAGGCGATGGCCAGCGCGGTTGCGATTCGCCAGACCAGAGCCAGCGTGTCGTGAGACCCGGCCGAGATTGAGGAGGCCGTTGAGCGGGCGTTGGTCATGTCGGATCAGCGAGTCGTGCGAAGGCCCACCGCTCGAGTGCGATGCCGGAAACAGGCCCGACGGCCAGCCAGTAGCCCAGGCTGGCCCACCGGTCCAGGAAGAGGAAGACCACGAAGGCAGCCGAACCGATCAGCACGGCGGCCTCCCATCGCTTCGCGAACAGGCCGGCGGCGGCGATCGGAGCTGCAGCGAATCGCAGAACGGGCAGGTTCAGCGCGTTCTCGCCAACCGGATGGACCGATCTCGAGAGCTCAAGGGATCGAAAGAAGCCGCCGACGCCCCAGCCGGCCAGCGGCGCCCAGAGGACGAGACTCGCGCCGATCATGGCGGCGCCCGCGCGCCAGCCGGCGTACCCGATCAGCGACGGCAGCCAGGCGAACGCGTAGGGTTTGAGCGCAGCTGCGACGGCGAGCGCCACCGCGCCGAGATACGGTCGCGTCCGCATCAGCACCAGCCCTAGCGCCAGCAGGAGGGCGGGCGAGTAGTCGTTGGTTCCGGTCGTGGTCAGGTAGACCGCGAAGGGCATTGATGCGAAGAGGCCCAGCGTCAACCACGATCGTTCGCTGATGAGGAGTGCCATCAGCAGGGTGGCCGCCACCAGCTCCACCGCCGGCCCGGGCAGCCACCAGATCAGGGCCAGGGGTCCGTAGGGAAATGGGGCGCCGGGTGGTACAGTCTCGGCGTAGCCGACGCCGTAAGGCGACAAGCCGCTGAAGGCCCGGGCGGCACCAGCCTGGCTCACCGCGATCTGATCCGTGAAGCCGATGCCGACATACGCCAGTCGCAGAATCACCGAGCCGACGACGATGGCCGCCGCCGCAGCCGCCGGCCGCTCCCTCAGCCACAACGCGACGGGGATGGCGAGCAGGCTCAGCAGGGCCCAGGGCCGATGGTGATACGCCGCCAGGCCCCAGGCCATGAGCGCGCCGAACAGCGCAAACACGAGGATCGCAATATCCACGCGTTGCGGGCGAACGAGGCGCCCGCGCTGGACGGTGGCTGCGGTCGTCGTCACGCCGCCTCGGGCGCATCGGGTCGCGACGAGGGCGCCTCCAGGAACAGCATGAGGAAGTAGTACGGGAGCCAGTACGGGCTCGCCGCCAGCGATGCGAGTCCTAGGCGTCTGCGCCAGGTCAGGACGGCCGCCAGGATGAGGCCGATGGGAATCCACGCGGTACCAATCAGCCGCGACGGCCCGTAATTGAGGATCGATCCCATCTCATTGGAAGACGCCACAAGCGCGCCGATCCAGGCCGGAGCCCAGCCAGTCAGTAGCACGATGACGGCGTGGGCGACGAACATGACCGCGAAGCGCCAGCGCCATTCGGCATGCGTCCAGAGCAGCCACACAGCGACCGGCAGCATCAGCGGGCGCGGGGCGAGGAGCGTCAGCAGCAGAAAGCCGCCGATCGCCCACGAGCGTCCGGCGAGCGCCCAGACGGCGAGGGTCAGGACGAAGATCATGAGGTTGCCCGCCTCGACGTCGAACCAGAACGGCCACGACACGAGCACGGCGACGGCGAGCCACGGCGAGCGCAGTCCCAGGCAGGCGGCCGCGATGAGGTGGAGCGCTCTCCAGGCAAGCGCGCCCATCGGCCCGATCGCGGCGAACAGATACGCCAGCAGCGGCGAGTAGCGGAACGCGTAGTTGTCCTCTGAGGCATAGAGGGGGCCACCTTCTAGCGCCCGCTGGCCCGCTTCGCGGAAGATCGTCCAGTCGGCGCCGGGCCCACCCCGCAGCATCGTCCAGTCGGTGAGGGTCAGCAGCATCACGTTCAGGGTGGCCAGCAGCGCCAACCCGGTCACGGGGACGATCAGCCGCAGCGGATCGCGGAGCTGCTGCGTCGCCGCCATCCTCATCGGGCCTTCGCGGCTGGCTCGTCGGCCGGCAGGCCGAGGAGCAGGAACGACGGTTGGTAGTAGCTCCAGCGCGGGATCGCGAGCATGACGGCCACCGCTGCCGACAGCCACCCGTACCGGGTCCGCGCCAGCGGGACGGCGAAGGCCGTCGCAACCACAGCCAGGGCCAGTGCCAGCCACTCGGGCAGCGGCCCGGCGGCGGCAGCCGTCTGGGTCGGATAGTGCGTCAGGTCGAAGGCCAGCATGGGTGCAACGAGAACGAGCGCCAGGGCGAGTGCCGCCGCCGCCCGACCCCATTCGCGGCGCCCGAGATACACCGCCACCAGGAGCAGCGGCGCTGCCTAGAGCGAGGCCGCCAGCGCGATCCACGCTGGCCCGCTACGTCGCTCGACGCCCAAGGCGAGGGTCGCCA
>DASSNI010000121.1:0-3223 GCA_035701385.1 Candidatus Limnocylindria bacterium
CGTGGCGGATCGCCGCGGCCAGCGCGGTGGCGGCCAGCATCGGCGACAGGTAGCCGACCGTGTGGCACCAGCTCCGGTCCTGCTCGTGCGTCTGGATCACGACGCCGGCAAGCTGCGCGCCGGGGGAACGGTCGCTGACCGTGATGAGCGCCGTCGACCGCCCGGCGTCGCGGGCGCTGCGCAGCGCCTCGTTGGTCGCCCATGTGCCGCCCTCGTGCGAGACCGCGACCAGCATGCCGGCCGGCGCCGGCCGCCCGAGCAGTTCGAAGGCCTGGACGGAGCCGATGCGCGGATCCGCCATGCCGGTGGCGCGCAGCGCATCCCCGACGATGAGGGTCGCTGCCATGGCCGCATGCTCGCTGGTGCCGCAGCCGGTGAAGGTGACCGCTTCGCCCGCGCCAACGGTGGCGCGGATGTCGGCTGCCACCCGGTCGACGGTCGGGTCGTCCTGCAGCGCGGTGAGCAGGCGCTCGGCAAGGGCTGGCTCGGCCGCGATCATCTCCGTCATGGCATACGGCGGCCCGGACCGCAGCGCCGGCATGCTGGATCCCTCCCACGGATCCGGCGCGCCGGGCAGCGGAGCCAGCGGGTCGAAGGTCATGGCGGCGATGCTACGCGGCCTCTACCATCGCCCGCATGCCATCCCCGACGGGCCTGCCGGTCCCGAACGAGGCGCCGAAGGCGGGGTTCGAGGCGCCGGTGGTCGAGGATCCGACGCTCATCAACGTGATGGACTACGAGGCGCGCGCCCTCGCGACGCTGTCGGAGATGGCCCTCAGCTACTACACGAGTGGCTCCGGCGACGAGCGCACGCTCCACGACAACCGTGCGGCGTTCGCGCGGCGCCGCTTCCTGCCGCGGGTCATGACCGACACGTCGCGGATCGATACCTCGACCACTGTCCTGGGCCGCGAGTGGCGGGTGCCGCTGTTCACCTGTCCCACGGCACTGCACCGCATGGCGCATCCAGACGGCGAGCTGGCCACCGCGCGGGCGGCAAAGGAGCGCGGCATCACCATGACCCTGTCCACGTCGGCCAGCACTGACATGGCCGATGTGGCCGCCATCGGCGGGCCGCGCTGGTTCCAGGTCTACCTGCTGGCCGATCCCGGGGCGCGCCGCGCATTGATAGAACGGGCCGTGGAGAGCGGCTACGAGGCCCTGGTGATGACCGCCGACCTGCAGCGCCTCGGCCGCCGTGAGCGCGACATCCGCGTCGGCTTCCAGCTGCCGTTCGACGTGACGGTGCCGAACGTGGCCATCGCCGCCGAATCGTCGCTCGACGCGGCGGCGGACCAGAGCTTCGTCGAGACGCTTGGCTGGAGCGACCTGGAGTGGCTGGCCGGCTTCGGCCTGCCGGTGATCCTGAAGGGCGTTCTGCACCCGGATGACGCCGTGCGTGCCTTCGAGCACGGAGCGGCGGCGGTGCAGGTCAGCAACCACGGCGGGCGGCAGCTGGACGGCGCCATCGCCTCGTTGGACGCGCTGCCTGCAGTCGTCGCAGCGGTGGACGGCCGTGGCCCCGTGCTGTTCGACGGCGGCGTGCGCCGGGGAACCGATGCGCTCATGGCGCTGGCGCTCGGCGCCACGGCGGTCGGCATCGGCCGTCCGATCCTCTGGGGACTGGCCGTGGCCGGCGAAGCGGGGGTTGGCCGTGTGCTGGACATCCTCTGCGCGGAGCTGGAGCACGGCATGGCACTGGCCGGCATTCCCAGCATGGTCGACCTGACGCCTGAGCTGGTGGTCTAGGCCTCGTCCCCGGCCATGGGCACCCGCACACCCCGCTCGCGCGCGACCTGCAGCGCGCGCTCGTAGCCGGCGTCGGCGTGGCGGATGACGCCCATGCCCGGGTCCGTCGTGAGGACGCGCTCCAGGCGGGCGGCAGCTTCGGGCGTGCCATCCGCTACGACCACCATTCCGGCGTGCAGCGAGTAGCCAATCCCCACGCCACCACCGTGGTGGAAGCTGACCCAGGTGGCGCCGGCGGCCGTGTTCAGCAGGGCGTTGAGGATCGGCCAGTCGGCAATGGCATCGGAGCCGTCGCGCATGCCCTCGGTCTCGCGGAAGGGGCTGGCGACGGAGCCCGCGTCCAGGTGGTCGCGCCCGATGACGATCGGCGCGGCCAGCTCCCCGGACGCCACCATCTCGTTGATCCGCAGTCCGGCCCTCGCGCGCTCTCCGTAGCCGAGCCAGCAGATCCGGGCCGGCAGGCCCTGGAACGGCACTTTCTGCTCGGCCAGGCGCAGCCATCGGTCCAGGCTGGCGTCCTCCGGGAAGAGCTCCATGAGCGCGGCGTCGGTCTTGAGGATGTCATCGGCCTCGCCTGACAGAGCAGCCCAGCGGAAGGGGCCCTTGCCCTCGCAGAACAGCGGGCGGATGAAGGCCGGCACGAAGCCCGGGAAGTCGAACGCGTTCTCCACGCCGGCTTCCTTGGCGAAGGATCGGATGTTGTTGCCGTAGTCGAAGACCACCGAGCCCGATGCCTGGAAGGCCAGCATCGCCCGCACGTGCGCGGCCATGGAAGCGAGTGAGCGCCGGGTGTACTCCGCGGGGTCGTGCTCGCGCAGCTCGCGCGCTTCGTCCAGGCCGATGCCTCCCGGCACGTACCCGTTCAGCGGATCGTGGGCGGACGTCTGGTCGGTCACCAGGTCCGGGTGCCAGCCGCGCTCGACGAGCTGCGGCTCGATGTCGGCCGCGTTCGCGATGAGCGCCACGCTGCGCGCCTCGCCAGATGCCTTCCACGCGTCGACCCTCCGCACTGCTTCGTCGAGGTCGGCCGTGATCTCGTCGACGTAGCCGGCGGCATGGCGCCGCTCGGCGCGCGCCGGATCGACCTCGATGGCCAGGCACGCTCCGTCGTTCATGGTCACGGCCAGCGGCTGCGCGCCGCCCATGCCGCCCAGTCCGGCGGTGAGCGTGACCGTCCCCTTCAGGCTCCCGTCGAAGTGCTGGCGCGCGGCCTCGGCGAACGTCTCGTAGGTGCCCTGGATGATTCCCTGGGTCGCGATGTAGATCCAGGAGCCAGCCGTCATCTGGCCGTACATCGTCAGCCCGGTCCGCTCCAGCTCGCGGAACTGCTGCCAGGTGGCCCAGTGGGGGACCAGGTTGGCATTGGCGATCAGTACCCGCGGCGCGTCTCGGGTGGTGCGGAAAACACCGACCGGCTTGCCGCTCTGGACGAGGAGCGTCTCGTCATCGTTCAGCCGTTTCAGCTCGGCAACGA
>DASSNI010000122.1:0-3132 GCA_035701385.1 Candidatus Limnocylindria bacterium
CCGGAGCGCGAGGCGGTCTACCCGTTCCTGACCGGCCGCCAGTTCGTGGAGGCCAATGCGCTGCTGCAGGGGATGAGCGCGACCGAGGCGCGCACCGCCGCCGAGGGAGCCATCGGCCAGGTGGAGATGGCGTACGCCGCCGACCGGGCGGTGGGAACCTATTCGAAGGGCATGCGGCAGCGGATCAAGGTCGCCGCCGCGCTCGTCCACGACCCCGCCGTGCTGCTGTTGGACGAGCCGTTCAACGGCATGGACCCGCGGCAGCGGCTGCACATGATGGACCTGCTGCGCCGGCTGGCCGGCGCCGGTCGCGTGATCCTGTTCTCCAGCCACATCCTGGAGGAGGTGGAGCGTCTGGCGGAGCGCGTGCTGGTCATCGTGGCCGGCCGCCTGGCGGCGTCGGGGGACTTCCGCGAGATCCGGCGCCTGATGACGGACCGGCCGCACACCTTCACCATCCGCTCCTCGGACGATCGCTCCCTGGCCGCCGCGCTCATGGGCGAGCCGACCATCTCTAGCGTGGCCCTGGACGACGGCACGCTCACGGTGCGCACCGCCGACTTCGGCGCGTTCAGCCGCAGCGTGGCCGGCGTGGCGCGCCGGGCGGGCATCAGCCTGCACGAGCTCCTGCCGACGGACGAGTCGCTGGAATCGGTGTTCAGCTACCTGGTGCGGCGATGAACGGCGTGATCGCCAGCATCACCCTGCGGCAGCTACTGAGCCGGCGGCGCACACTGCTGCTCATCCTGCTGGCCGGCCTGATGCTGCTGGTGGCGCTGGGGCTGCGCATCGGCGCCGACCCGATCACCCGCCCAGCCAACTCCGCCAGGCTCCTCGAGATCTTCGGCACCGCCACCCTCATGCCGCTGGTCGCCCTGCTGTTCGGCACCGCCGCGCTGGGCTCCGAGATCGAGGAGGGCACCGCCATCTACCTGCTGGCCAAGCCCGTGCCGCGCTGGGTGGTGCTGCTGACCAAGGTGGTCATCGCCGCCGTGTGCTCGATGCTGCTGACCTGCATCCCCGTCCTGCTGGCCGGCCTGATCGCCGGAGCGGGCCTGCCCATGTCGCTGGCCTTCACCGCGGCGACGGCGGTCGGCTCGGCCATCTACGCCGCCCTCTTCGTGGCGCTCAGCCTGATCACCGGCCGAGCCCTGGTCTTCGGGCTGGCCTACGTCCTCATCTGGGAGGGCGTGCTGGCCGGGCTGTTCGCCGGCACCCAGACCTTCAGCGTGCGGCAGCAGACGCTGGCCATCGCCGACGCGCTGGTCGACGTGCCCTCCGCGGTGTTCTCCGCTCCCCTGCCGCTGGGCACCGCGCTGGTGGTCGGCGGACTGGTGCTGGGCGCTGCGCTGGCCATCGGCTTCCGCCGGCTGTCCCACATCGAGATCGCCGGCGAGACCGCCTGAATGCCTGAGCCGATGCCCGGGCAGGAGCCCATGCCACCCTGGTCGTACCCCATGGCCGGCCGGCTCGAGGACCCGATCATCGACAGCCAGGCGCTGACCGGCAATCCGCTGGGCGATCCCCACCGGCGGCCGATGATCGTGCAACTGCCACCCGCGTACGACGCCGAGCCGCAGCGCCGCTTCCCGGCCATCTACGTCATGCAGGGGCTCTCCAACCAGGTCGACATGTGGCGCGCGCGGCGCTCCTTCCAGCGCACTCCTCTGGAGGAGCTCGACGCTGGCTTCGTGTCCGGCGAAGTGCCGCCGGCCATCGTGGTCTACGTGGACGCGTGGACCTCGCTGGGTGGCTCGCAGTTCGTCGACTCGCCCGGCACCGGCCGCTACGGGACCTACCTGGCCGAGGAGGTCGTGCCGTTCGTCGACGCCTCGTACCGCACTCTGGCCGCTGCCGAGCACCGCGGCCTGGCGGGCCACTCGAGCGGCGGCTACGGGGCGATGGTCAACGCCATGCGCCGGCCGGACGTGTTCGGTGGGCTGGCCACCCACGCCGGCGACGGGCTGTTCGAGGCGTGCTTCATCCCCGACTTCGGCTCGGTGGTCAAGGCGCTGCGCGACCAGTACGACGGCAGCTATGACGCCTTCTGGGCCGACTTCCGCTCCCGCCCGGGGCGCCCGCGCCCCAGCGACGGCAACCTGCTCAACATCTACTGCATGACCGCCTGCTTCTCGGCCGATGCCGATGGCAGCGTGCGCTTCCCGTTCGACCCGTCCACCGGTCAGCTGATCCCCGAGGTCTGGGACCGGTGGCTGGCCATGGACCCGGTGCGCATGGCCGCAACCCCCGATGGCGCGGCGGCGCTGCGGCGGCTGCGGGGCATCTGGATCGATGCCGGGCGCAGCGACGAGTACAACCTGGACCTGGCGGCCATTGCCTTCCACCGCGCGGTGCTCGCGGCTGGCGTGCCGGAGGAGCGGGTGCGCTTCGAGCTGTTCGAGGGCGGCCACAGCAACGCCGCCTGGCGCTATCCGCTGGCGCTCGCCTGGTTGGCGGAGCGCCTGGGAGAGTAGCTCCCTAGGCGGCGACGATCATCGCGTCGGGCCGACCGAGCAGGAAGCCCTGCCCCAGCGTGACGCCCAACCGCACCAGCGCGCGCCGCTCCTGCTCCGTCTCGATGCCCTCGGCGATCAGCTCGCAGCCGGACGCGGCGGCGAAGTGGACCATGCCGGCCACCAGCGCCTCGCGCGCCGGGTCGCGGTGGACGTTGCGCACCAGCTGCATGTCCAGCTTGACGATCGACGGCCGCAGCTCGGCGATGTGGCGCAGCGAGGCGAAGCCGGCGCCCGCGTCGTCGACCGCGATCCGTGCCTCGGGGAGATGGCGGCGCAGCAGGCGTCGGGCGGCGCCGTAGTCGTCGATGGCCATGCGCTCGGTGATCTCCACCACCAGCGGCCGCACCGAGCCGGCGGCCAGCGAGGCCAGCTGCCGCAGGTTGGGCAGCACGGCGGGCGACAGGTTGACGCTCAGCCACGGTCCAGCCGGCAGCGCCGCCGCGGCGTGCATGGCCGATTCCATGGCCGCCGCCTCCAGGTCGATCGCCAGGCCGGCGCGCTCTGCCTCCGCGAAGCGCTGCAGCGGCGAGCTGCCGTCGGTGAAGCGGGTGAGTGCCTCGTAGCCGACCACGGTGCGATCGTCCAGCCGCACGACCGGCTGGAACACGGTGCGCAC
>DASSNI010000123.1:0-4709 GCA_035701385.1 Candidatus Limnocylindria bacterium
GACGCGCGATGGCCAGGCACATCATCACCACGTACTCGGCTATCGGCCGGCTGAAGACGCCGCGGGCGTTGGTGACCGTCACACCACGTGCGCGGACCGCCTCGGTGGCGACGCGCTCGACGCCGGCAGAGAAGGAGTGGATCCACTCCAGCCGAGGCGCGCGGCCCAGGATGTGGTCGAGCACCGAGGCCGGGATGCTGCCGCGCAGCAGGACGCGGGCGGCCGACACCGAATCGGCCGCTGCCTCGTGGGCCACGCCCTCCCGCGAGATGGCCACCACGCGCGCGCCAGGCACGGCCTCGATGCGCGCGACCTGCTCGGATGGCAGCGGCGCGCCGAACAGCGGCGTGGCGAGCACGACGAGCTCGTCGCTCAGTGCTGGCCCTCCATGCGGGCGATCCAGCGGGCCGGCGCCCGGATCTCGTCCAGGGTCGGCAGGTTCGCGGGCGCCTCCCAGACGCGGTTCATGAAGGCGCGGTCGCGGCTGGTGATGACCGTGTCGACGAAGCGCTCGCCGGCCTGGTACTGCTCCATCTTCAGGTCCAGGCCGGTGATGCGCATGATCGCGCGCTCGAGTGTGCCGCGACCCTGGTTGCGCCGCTCGAAGCGCTCGTGGATCTGGACGAAGCCGGGCAGCAGCTGCTCGCCGGCCGCGTTCATCACGTGGTTCGAATACCCCTCCAGCAGCGACATCAGGGCCTGCGTGCGCTGGAAGGTCTCCAGCTGCGCGGGCGTCATCATCCGTTCCAGCCAGTGGCCCGGGCCGCGGTCGGCCAGGGCGCTGCGCAGCCGCGCTCCCAGGCCGCCGGAATCGGCTGCCAGCCGGTCGATGGACTCGGCGACGAGGCCGGCGAAATGCTCGCGCAACCACGGGTAGGCCTCGAACTCGAAGGCATGCGTGGCTTCATGCAGCGCCACGAAGGTGCGGAACTGGTCGAGCGGCAGGCGCATGGCCTGGGCGGTGCCCACGATGTTCGGCTCAACGAAGTGCAGACGGCCACGGGCGGCGGGGCCGGCGGCCAGCAGGCTGACGTCGTACTGGCCCAGGACCTTGCGCGCCAGGAAGGCCATCATGATGCCGATCTGCTGGTTGCCGATGGTGCGGTTCACGATGCGCGCCAGCGCGCGTCCCGGCGTGTCCTCGGTCTGGCCGGCCAGCATCAGCCGCTCGACGCGCTGGAAAAGTGCCTCGAAGGTCGCCAGGTTGAGGTCGATCCACTCGCGACGGTCGACGACCGCGGGCGTCTCCAGCGCCTCCGGCAGGCTGGCGCCGATCTCGGCGGCGACGACCGGCTCGATGCGCAGCAGCGCATCGCGGTAGAAGGCCTCGGCGGCCAGGCGCCCTTCCGCGTCGAGCTGCCCCTCCTCGCTCCCCAGCCGGCGGCGCGCGATGCCGCGCACCGCGTCCCAATCGATAAGCCGGCTCCCCGCTCGCCGCATGATCTCGCGCTGGGCAACGGTCGCGCCCATCGCCAGCAACCCGCCGACCAGGATGCCCATCCCGAGGCGGCTCGCGCTGCGTGTCATGCGCCAGAGTCTAGTGCCGTGCCACGTCGGCCGCCTCGACGGCGGGCAGCCGCGCGCCGAACACGCGCTCGGCGACGGTGGTGAACGCCGCGACGTCGCCGGTGGTGACGATGCGATTGCTGCCGTCGGTCATCGGCTCGTCCGGATCAGCGGCGGAGCGCGCGCCGAGCGCGTCGAGCAGGTCCTCGAGTGCCAGCGCCGTGGTGAACGCCGAGTCGACGACCGCCACGCCCGGCCCGGCGCGCCGCTCGATCAGCGGTCGCAGCAGCGGGTAGTGGGTGCAGCCCAGCAACAGCGTGTCGATCTGGCCGTCGGCTGCCAGCAACTGGTCCAGATAGCCGTCCACGGCCGCCTGGGCCTCGCCTCCATCGAGCTGCCCGGCCTCGACCAGCGGCACGAGGTCCGGGCAGGCCTGCTGGGCGACCGTCAGCTCCGCATTCGCCTCGCTGATGGCGTCCGGGTAGGCACCCGACTCCACCGTCCCGGCGGTGGCGATGACACCGACGTGGCCCGAGCGGGTCGCGGCCGCCGCCGTGACCGCTCCGGGGCGCACGACCCCGAGCACCGGCACGGGCGCCGCCTCCCGCACCGCGGGCAGCGCGCGCGAGGTGGCCGTGTTGCAGGCCAGCACGAGCGCCTTGACATCCTGCGCGAGCAGCCAGCGCACGCACTCGAGGGTAAAGGCTCGCACCTCGTCAGCCGGGCGTGGCCCGTACGGTGTGCGGGCGTTGTCGCCCAGGTAGACGGTTGCCTCGGCCGGCAGCCGGCGGCGGATCTCGGACAGGACGGTGAGGCCACCGACACCGGAGTCGAAGACGCCGATCGGGCGCGCGTCGGCCCGCCGGCCAGGGGACATCACGCCCGGATTATGGGCGGGATGACGATCTCAGCGCCGCGCGAGGGCCGGCAGGCGCTGGCTCTGGTGGGATGCCAGTGATTCGGCCATGGCGCGCAAGGCCTGCGAGATGGGGGCGTCCGGGCTGCCGGTCACGAAGGGCACGCCCTCGTTGTTGGCGGCAACCACCAGCCGTCCGTCGGACACGATCTCGTAGTCGACCGGCGCACCGATGGCTGCCTCGACATCGGACTTGGTCATGCCGCCGGCGGAGTCGGCGCGGTTCAGGACCACGGACAGCTTACTGGCCGGATAGCCGATGGCGTCGAAGGCCTCGCGGGCCATTACCAGGTTGCGGACCGCCATGGAGTCGTAGGTCAGCACCTGCATGACGACGTCCGAGGCGTCCAGGAAGACGAGCACGTCGTCGCCCAGCCCCGCTCGCGTGTCGATCACCACGAACTCGTAGAGCTGGCGCAGCAGGCTCAGTGACTTCTCCAGGTCGCGCACCGTGACCATCTCGGCCATCTCCACGCGCGGCGGCGCGAGCAGGATGTCGATGCCCGACGGGTCCTTCCACGCCACCTCGGCCACGTCCGATTCGCGGATGCGGTCGGTGGGCAGGTTGACGACGGACGGGGCCGTGGCCGGCACGCGCAGCAGGCCGCGCAGGTCGCTGAACTGGAGCGATCCGTCCACGAGGCACACCCGGTGGCCGGCGCCCAGCGCCACGGCGAGGTTGTAGGCGATGGTCGTGCGGCCGACGCCACCCTTGGCGGAGAACATCGAGATGACCATCGAGCCGGCGCGCGTGGCCTCCACCGTGCGCTGCTCGTAGGTGCGCCGCACGATGGTCGTCAGGTCGAAGCCTGAGAACGGCATCTTCAGCACGCTGTCGATGCCGCGCTCTACGCTCTCGGTGACGGGGTTCTGCGGCACGGTCAGCATCACGATGCCGACCTGGGGTTCCGCCTGACGGATTCCGTGTGCGACATCGGTGCCCTGCACCCGGCCCTGCAGGAGGGCGTCGACGATCACGACGTCCGGCTTGAACTCGCTGACGGCGGCGACCGCGCGGTCACCGGCGGTCACCACGTCGAGCATCTTGATCTGGGACTGCGCCTGCAGCAGCGAGCGCATGTGCGCCGCCACCTGAGGAACGTCCTCGATCACCAGGAGCCGGATCTGGTCAGCCACGCGTGTTCTCTACCCTCGTGCCTCGCGGCACCCGCAGCATGCCGCTTCCTTCACTCGTCCGCTCGCCGAATCACCATGATCCGGCGGTCACTGGACGCGCGCAGCGGGTCCAGATCGTGCGAGCCATAGGCGAGCTCGATGCGCAATCCGGCCTCCCGGACCACGGCGTCGAGCGCGTCATCTGATGAGTACCAGAGACGAAATCCGGCAGGAAGCCGCGCTATCGTACCATCGGGTCGTCCCATATCCACGATCGTGGAGAACGTGACGCGCAGCCCTTCGGGCTCCTCGCGGCGCATCAGCTGGCTGCGGCGCACCACCGGCCGGCCGTCCATTTCACGGCGCCAATCCACCGAGAGTGGCAGGTCTCGCCGGGGCAGGGCCGCCGGGCCGAGATCGTCCACGATCAGGCGTCCCTCGGGCGCCAGCAGCTGGCGCACGCCGCTGAGCATGCGGAGGGCATCCTCCGGCCCGTCGAGGTGTGGCATGACGCCGGCAGCCACCGCCAGGTCGGCACCTTGGCCGCCGAGCAGGCCTCGGATGGGCAGCTGCTCCAGGCGCCGGACGTCCCCGTGGACAAGGTGGAGGCGCCCATCGGCCAGTGCCGCGGCGAGCAGCGGCTCGGCGGCGATGCGGGCCTCGGCGCGCCGCAGCAGGCTGGCCGAGCCATCGACCCCCACGATGCGGCGCGCCTTTCCGGCCGCGAAGCTGCGGAACAGCCTGCCCGAGCCGCAGCCCAGCTCGAGCACCACGTGTCCGCTGCGGCGCGTCTGTTCGCGGTAGAAGATGAGGTCCTCGGTGATCGCGTCGTGCTCGAGGTCGTAGATGTCCGCGAGCACGTCGGCGTCGGTGGGCTGGTCGGCGAAGATGTCGGCGCTCACGGGCGGTCGAGGCGGCGGACGGCGAACCACTCGATGGCCGCCGCCAGCAGGACCACGAACAGCGCAACCGGCACGGTGAAGGCACCGCCCAGCCGCAGGCCGGCAAGAGCGGCCACCACGCCAGCCAGCAGCACACCGCGGCGCGCGGCGCGGCCCCAAGCACCCCGGTACACGATCCGCCGCCGGAGCACGAACTCACCCAGGAAGGCGATGGGCGTGACCAGCGACGCGACCGACAGCGCGGCCAGGCCGATCACCGTGACCCGGTT
>DASSNI010000124.1:0-2578 GCA_035701385.1 Candidatus Limnocylindria bacterium
GAGCAGGATGAAGCCCAGGAGCGCCGGCGAGCTGCCCGCGTCATGTGGTAGCGCGGTGTTCGGGACCGTTCCGGCTGCCAGCTGGCCACGGACCGCGCCGCCGGGGAAGTCGGCGTTGTGCACGTTCACGTAGTAGCCAGCCGGGTTGTCGATGATCGCCTGCAGTGCGGCGGCGTCCTGCCCCTCGGTGCAGGCCTTGGTCGCGCCATCGAAGCCGTCGGTGTCGAGTGGCACGACCACGTCACCAGCCACACCGGCGGCACCGACGTGGATGTGCGACATCGTGGCCGCGGCGATGTCCTTGGTCGTGATGTCGTAGCAGACCGTGCCGGCGGCGGGATCGATGACGACCGACGCCGTCCCAGCGCCGTCGGTGTCGCCGGGCGGGATCTCGCCGGTGCCGGCGAGCGTTGCGCTGAGCGTGGTTTCGGCGCCGAGCACGACGCTGCTCAACGTGAGTGCTCCGATGAGCGCCAGCATGGCGCCGAGCGAGAGCGTGGTCAGGAATCGGGTGCGCATCGGGTCCTCCTGGGCCTTGGGCGCGGCGGGCCATGTGGCCGGCCGTCACATCGGTCCGTTCGGAGCCGGTTACGCCTCAGCGCTGGTCGAGGTGGTAGGGAACATCGGCGACGATGGTGTTCTTGCGGCCAAAGAGCCGGATCTTGAGGCGCAGCGCAGTCTGGTTGTGGAGCAGCGACTCCCACCAGTGACGCGGCACGACCTCGGAGAGCACGACCAGGATGGGGCGCGTCGGATCCTGTTCCTGCAGCGCGTCCATGTAGTGCAGCAGCGGACCGATGAGGGCCCGGAACGGCGACTCGACCACGACCAGCTCCGTGGTCCCGGCCCACTCGGGCCACTGCAGGCGCAGCGCCTCGGCGGTCTCGGGCTCGTTGGTGATGTGGACCGCGGTGGCGGTGGGGCTGATCGAGTTCGCAAATGCGATCGCCTGCCGCGTGGCGCGATCCAGGCGCGCGATCGGGACGATGACGATCGGGTCGCGCGACTGCTCCTTGCCGGCCGGGATCCGCTCCAGCGCAAGATCGTGCTCCACGCGTCGGTAGTGGCGCTGGATGCCGAGCAGGATGAGCATCAGCAGTGGCACCAGGACCATGACCAGCCACGAGCCCTGGAAGAAGTTGCTCGATCCCACGACGAGCGCGACAACGGCGGTGGTCAGCGCCCCGGCGCCGTTGACGGCCAGACCGAACCGCCAGCCCGGCTCGCGGCGTCGCCACCAGCGCACCAGCATCCCCGCCTGGGACAGCGTGAAGGCGAGGAAGACGCCCAGGGTGTAGAGCGGGATGAGCCCGGCAACGCTGGCCTGGAAGCCGATGAGCAGACCGATGGCCATGAGCGACAGGGCCACGATGCCGGTCGTGAACGCCAGCCGTTCGCCGCGAAATGCGAACTGGCGTGGCATGAAGCTGTCGCGGGCCAGGAACGAGGAGAGCCGCGGGAAATCGGCGAAGCTGGTGTTCGCGGCCAGGACCAGGATCAGCGCCGTGGCAACCTGGGCCAGGACCAGGATCGGTCCGTTGCCGGTCAGGTGCCGCACCAGCTGGCTGAGGACGGTCTGCTGCTCGGTCGGGTCGGGAATGATGCCGATGGTGGTGACCAGGAAGGCGATGCCCACGAATAGGATGCCGAAGATGGTGGCGGCCCAGGTCAGCGTGGTGCGCGCGTTCTTCCACTCCGGCTTCTGAAAGGCGGGCACCCCGTCGCTGATGGCCTCGACGCCGGTCAACGCCACGGCGCCCTGGGAGAAGGCGCGCAGGATGAGGAAGAGGCCCAGCGCCTGGCCGCCCTGCTCCAGTCCCTCCCACGCCGCCGGGGGCGTGTATGCCGTCACGTTGCCGAGCAGCTCCTGCATCACGCCGAAGGCGATGATGCCGAGCATGACGACGATGTACAGGTAGGTCGGCAGCATGAAGATCGTTCCCGACTCGCGGATGCCGCGCAGGTTGCCGAGCATCAGCACGAGGACGAGGGCCACGGCGATGTGGACGCGCCAGTCGAAGATCGCCGGCGCGATCGAGGAGAGTGCCAGGACGCCGGCCGAGACCGAGACCGCGACCGTCACCACGTAGCCGATGAGCAGCGCAGCCGCGGCCAGCACGCCCATCCGATCGCCCAGGTTGTCGCTGGCCACGATGTACGAGCTGGCGCCCATCGGGTAGGCCTTGATCGTCTGCCGGTACGAGAGCGTGACGACCGCGAGCATGATCGTGATCAACCCTGCCAGCGGCAGGGTCAGGCTCAGCGCACCGGCCCCCGCCAGCGCCAGCACGCGCATGATCTCTTCGGGGCCATAGGCCGATGAGCTGATGTTGTCCGAGCTGAAGATCGCCAGCGCCTTCGTCTTCGTCAGGCGCTCGTGGGCCTCGCGCTCGCTGTGAATCGGCCGCCCGATGAGGAAGGTCCGTGCCTTGCGCAGCAGGCCGCGCATCCCCGGACGATCCAGGATCGTGCGCTCGGTGGCCACGAGGCGACCCTCTTCGAGCGCGAACTCGTCCTCGAAGGGCCGGACGATGCGGACGTAGGCGTCGCCGGGGCGCCGGCCCCGCTTCCGCTCCCT
>DASSNI010000125.1:0-3422 GCA_035701385.1 Candidatus Limnocylindria bacterium
ATCTCGCACGGCGAGGGCCGCTACCAGGCCGATGACGACACGCTGGACGCGCTCGAGGCCGCCGGCCGGGTGGTCCTGCGCTATGCCGATGCGAGCGGTGGCCTCTCGCCGGACGCCAACCCGAACGGCTCGCTGCGGAACATCGCCGGCCTGGTGAACGGGCGCGGCAACGTGCTGGGCCTGATGCCACACCCGGAGCGCGCCGCCGACCCCGAGGTGGGCGGCACCGACGGCCTGCGCCTGCTCCGCTCCCTGGCCATCTGGCTGGAGCGCCAGCCAGCCGCCGCCGAGCGTGGGCTATGATGCTCCGCGTCGCACCCGGCCCGTAGGAGCTGAAACGCCCGATGCAAGACGACGAGCGGGAAGACCGCGACATGCTGCCGGACGATCCCGATCGCCGCGAGCAGCCAGCCCCGGACGAGGAGTTCGAAGCGCCGGCCTGGCCGTCCCAGGACGTTGCCGCCGAGCCGGAGGCCCCCCAGCCGCCTGCTGAGCCGGAGCCACCTGCCCAGCCGGAGCCGCGGCTCGAGCCTGAGCCCCCTGAGCCGCCGGCGGTGCCTCCGCCACCGGCCGAGGTCGAGGCCTACGGCACCGATGCGACCGCCACCACCGCCATGGCGGCGCACAGCGTGCCGGCCACCGAGCCGGGTGAGAGCACCCGCTGCCCGCGCTGCGGGACGGAGAACCGCCCGGGGATCGCCTTCTGCAGCAACTGCGGCCAGCGACTGGTGGCGGCCGGAGCGCCGACCACCGTCGCGCGTCCTGCGGCGCCCGAGGGAACCCAGGCCTGCCCGCGCTGCGGCACCCACAACCGGGCCGGTGTCGCCTTCTGCCAGAACTGTGGCGCGAACCTTCAGGGCGACCGGGCGGCCGCCGTGGCCACGCCGGAGCCGCAGACCGTCACCGTGCAGCGGCGGGCCCTGCTGGGGCCGATCGTCCTGCTGGTCGGCGCGGTCGGCATCGCGCTCGGCTGGTTGCTTCCCTTCGCTTTGGGCACTGGCTCGCTGTACGACCGCGCCTTCGGTGACCCGGCCGGCTACGGCATCGCCTTCTGGAACGGGTACAGCCAGGTCAGCGGCCTCGCCTCGCAGGCGTATTTCGGCTTCGCCGCGCCGGCTCCCATCCTCGTGGTCGTGCTGGTCCTGCTGGCTGGCGCCGGCGTGCTGCGCGCCACGCCAGGCATCGGACAGACCGTTGGGCTGATCATCGCGCTGATCTGGGCCATCGGCCTCGTCGCCCTCTTCCTGGTCGTCGAGGTCTTCGGTGGCAGCGGCAGCGACCTCATCGGCGTGCTCCGCGAGCTGAGCCCGGCCGGCATCATCTTCGCGCTAGCCGGCCTGATCGTGGTCATCGGCTGCCTCACCCGCTTTGGGCGCAGCTAGCCATGGCTGATCGCTTCTGCCCGAACTGCGGCACGGAGGTCGAGGCCGATGCCCGCTTCTGCCCAAGCTGCGGGACAACGCTGGAATCGGACCGCGAAGCCTCGGAGATCCCGGCCGCTCCGCCGTGGCCCGATGCGGCTGCCGACGAGCCCACGCTGGTGGATGCGGCGGTCGAGGCGCCCGCCGAGGAGCCACCGGAAGAGCCGTACCAGGCCGAGATGCAGCTCGACGAGCCGGTGCCGGCCGCCCAGCTGGCCGAGTCGCAGCCGCTCGCCGAGCCGCAACCGCTGGAGCCGCCCGCCGAGCCGGTGGCCGCTGCGCCACCGCCGGCCGCCGAACCTTCGGCGCCGCCTCCGCCTCCGCCGCCCACCGGAAACGAGGCGCCCCGTGCCTCGGCCGCTGCCGACCTGCCGTTCACCTGGCCGACCACGCTGTCCGGCTGGCTGATCGGCGCCGGATCGCTGGTCGGCGCCGTGTTCCTCGTGCCGCGGCTGACCGCTGCGGGCAGCTCGGTGAGCTGGCTCCTGCTGCTGGCCCTGCTGGGCGTGGCGGCGACCGTCTTCCTGCCGGACCGCATCCCGGACATCCCCAGGCTGCGCCTGTGGATCCTGGTCACGACCATGATCGGCCTGGGAGTTGGCCTTGCACGCGCAGCCTTCACCATCCAGGGCGTCGACACGCTCTTCCTGGTGTCGATGCTGGCAGCTGCCGGCGGCGCACTGCTCATCGAGCTGGAGATGGACCGGCCCTTCCCGCCGCCCGATCGCGAAGGCTGAGCGCCGTCCCGTGAGCATTGCCCTGCCCGCGGAGCGCCACGGGCTGACCGAGGATGAATACCGGCTGGTGATCGAGGCGCTCGGACGGGAGCCCAACGAGGTCGAGCTCGGCATGTTCGGCGCCATGTGGTCCGAGCACTGCGCCTACAAGCACTCGCGTCCGTTGCTTGCGGGACTGCCAACGGCATCGGACCGGATGCTGGTGGGGCCGGGCGAGAATGCCGGGGCGCTGGACATCGGCGATGGGCTGGCGGTGGTCTTCAAGGTGGAGTCGCACAACCATCCCAGCGCAGTCGAGCCCTACCAGGGGGCGGCCACCGGGGTGGGCGGGATCATCCGCGACGTCTTCACCATGGGCGCCAGGCCGATGGCACTCCTCAACTCGCTGCGCTTCGGCCCCCTGCAGCCGGCGGAGGACCCGACCGGACGGACCGACGGTGAGACGGCCTCGCGCAACCGCTACCTGTTCGACGGCGTCGTGGCCGGCATCGCCGGTTACGGGAACTGCATCGGCATCCCGGACGTCGGCGGCGAGATAGGCTTCGACGCCAGTTACAACGGCAACCCGTTGGTGAATGCCATGTGCGTCGGCATCGCCCGGCACGAAGAGCTGACCCTGGCGCGCGCGGGCGGGCCGGGTAACGCGCTGATGCTGGTGGGCGCGTCCACCGGCCGCGACGGCATCCAGGGCGCCAGCTTCGCCTCGGCCGGGCTGGATGCGTCCAGCCAGGAGCGGCGGCCGGCGGTGCAGGTCGGCAACCCGTTCCTGGAGAAGCTGCTGATGGAGGCCTGCCTCGAGCTGTCGGGCTCCGACGCGGTGGTCGCCATGCAGGACCTGGGCGCTGCCGGCCTGACCTGCGCGCTCGCCGAGCTGTCGGCCCGCGGCGGCTGCGGCGCAGAGGTGGATCTGGACCGCGTGCCGCTGCGCGAGCGGGGCATGAGCGCCTACGAGATCCTGCTGTCCGAGTCGCAGGAGCGCATGCTGCTCGTCGTCCGCGCCGGTCGCGAGGCGGAGGTGCAGGCGGCCTTCGCGCGCTACGAGCTGCACGCGGTGACGATCGGACGCGTGATCGAGGAGCCGATGGTCCGCGCCACCTTCGCCGGCAGCACCGTGTGCACCGTCCCCGGACGCGCCCTGGCCGATGAAGCGCCGCGCTACGTCCCGCCGGCTGCGCCGCCGGACGACCTGCCCGCGCGACGCGGCGAGCGGCTCGATGACCTGGCCGCCGGGCTGCCGACGGAGGCCATCCTTCTCGAGCTCCTG
>DASSNI010000126.1:0-2687 GCA_035701385.1 Candidatus Limnocylindria bacterium
TGGGCCACCTTGGCCTCACCCCGCAGACGGCCACCATGCTCGGCGGCTACAGGGCGCAGGGGCGGACCGCCTCCAAGGCGCGTCAGCTCTACGCCGATGCGCTGGCGCTGCAGGCCGCGGGCTGCTTCGCCCTCGTGCTCGAGGCGGTGCCGGCCAGGGTGGCGCAGCGGATCACCGAGGCGCTGCGGATCCCGACCATCGGCATCGGCGCCGGGGCGGAGTGCTCAGGGCAGGTGCTGGTGTGGCACGACCTGCTGGGCATCAACGAGGGCCGGATGGCGAAGTTCGTGAAGCGCTACGCCAACGTGGCCTCCGAGATGCGCGGCGGCCTGCAGCAGTTCGCCGCCGAGGTGCGTGCGAAGGAGTACCCGGCCGAGGAGCACACCTACCCGATCAGCGACGAAGAGTTTGCCCTCTTCGAGTCGGAGGTCGCGCCGGGGGTCCTGGTCGCCGACGACTGGCTCTAGCCCGCCTCTCCCGTCTCCAGCTCGTAGACGTACTCCAGGCCATCGCGCTCGTCCCACTGCTCGCCGGTGCGCACGAAGCCCAGCTTGCCGATGAGGTTCTCCGAGCGCTCGTTGCCCGGTGACACGCTGGCGCGGAAGCGGTGGATGCCGAACTCTCGAGTCGCCCAGGCGAATGCGCCGCGCACCGCCTCGATCGCGTAGCCGCGGCCCCGCGCGTCGGGCATGAGCGTGTAGCCGATCTCCACCATCCCGCTCGGGTCCGGCGCGGTGTGGAAGTTCAGGTAGCCGATGGCACGGCGCGGCTGGCCGGGCTCGGCGGTGACGAGCGCGCGCAGCAGCCACGGCGCGTCGGACGGGCGCTCACGCAGCTGGCTGGCCCGGAAGCCCGCCAGGCCCCTGACCTCCTTGACCCACTCGTCGTCGACCTCTGCGCCGATGCGGGCGGCGAAGCCGGCTGCGCCACCGGCCGCGACGTCATCCAGTTCCGCGAGGGACAGCAGGTGCAGCTCCAGGCGCTCGGTGCGGATGACGTCGTGCATCAGGCCGGCGCCGGCTCACGCAGGCGGCTGACGATTGCGGGCAGGACCTCGCCGATCTGGCCGCGCAGGACCGCGTGCGCCCGATCGTCCATGGGCGTCGGCTCGGCGTTGACGATCACCAGCCGCGCGCCGTGGACCAGTGCTCGCTCGGGCAGCCACGCCACGGGGTACACCGTCAGCGAGGTGCCGATGGCCAGGAAGAGATCGGCGGAGGCGGCCGCCTGCTCGGCGCGCTGGAGGTCTGCCGGGACCAGTGACTGGCCGAAGGAGATGGTCGCCGACTTCAGGATGCCACCGCACGCGCGGCACGCCGGATCCTCCTCGCCGGCGCGGACGCGGGCCAGCGCGTCGCCCATCGGCCCACGGTCGCCGCATGACAGGCAGACGTAGTCGCGGATCGTGCCGTGGATCTCCACGGTGCGTTCCGTGGAGCTGCCGGCGGCCAGGTGCAGCCCATCGATGTTCTGGGTGACCAGCAGCTGCAGCCGGCCCAGCGCCTCCAGCTCGGCCAGCGCGCGGTGGCCGGCGTTCGGCTGCGCCTCGCGTGCCGGGTGGTTGAGCCGGGTCTGCCAGGCCGAACGCCGCACCTCTGGGTCCGAGACGTAGTAGCGGATATCGGCCCGCGCCTCCGCCTTCGGGTCGCGCGTCCAGACGCCCTGCGGGCCGCGGAAGTCCGGGATGCCGGACTCGGTGGAGATGCCTGCGCCGGTCAGCGCCACCGAGATGCGCGCGGAGCGCAGCCAGGCAGCGACCTCGTCCAGCATCGGCTCATCCATGCCCGGGATGGTAGGACAGCCGCCTTCCGGGAACGCGGCTCAGATCCAGCCGCGCCAGCGTGCCGCGCCCAGCACACCCACCGCCAGCACGACCATGGCGCCGATCGCGAACCAGAAGTTCCCCGGGTTGTCGAAGAAGCCGATGCGGAAGTTCATGCCCATCACGCCGGCCAGCACCACGGCCGGCAGCAGGATGGCGGACAGGATGGTCAGCGCCTTCATCACCTCGTTCGTGCGCTGCGCCGCCGAGGCCATGTACACGTCGAAGGTGCCGATCAGCAGCTCGCGCGCGTTCTCGACCGAGTCCATGGTTCGCTCCATCCGATCGATGATCCCGGGCCACGGCTGGCCCAGGCCCTCGAGCTCGAAGTCCGGCCGCCCCAGCGGCGCGAACGTCCAGCGATGCGGGGCGAGCGCGCGGCGGAGCAGAGCCACGCGGCGACGCAGCACGACCACCTCGTTGAGGAACGAGGACGACTCGCCAGGGCGGATGGCCAGCTCGTCGAGCGCATCGATGCGACGCTCGATGGTCTCCACCATGGCTAGGTAGCCGTCGAGCACGGCGTCGACGAGCACGGCCAGGAACCCGGCCGCGTTCAGCGCCCCGAGGACCGAGTCACCCTGGATCTCCTCGCGGAGATTCTCGAATGCAGTGACCTCTCCGTCGTGGACGGTGATCACGGTGTTGGGTGCCACGATCACGTCGATGGCGATCGGGGCCGGCATCGGCGACCCGCGGTTACCGTTCTCGCGGTCCTCGATGGCAAGCAGGCGCAGGTGCACGCGCTCCGGATAGCGAAGCAGCTGGACCCGCGGCGAGCTGCTGCCGAGCAGCTCAACCTGGTCTCCGTGCAGGTCGAAGGCGTCGCGCAGCCGGGCGACATCCCCGTCGTCGCGCCGCGCCA
>DASSNI010000127.1:0-2266 GCA_035701385.1 Candidatus Limnocylindria bacterium
CTGCGGTTCCCTGGCCTCCAGGGCCTCGAGGTAGAGGCCGTCGTCGGCGTGTCCGGTCAGCCTGGTGAGGGCCTCGATGGCGGCCTCGCGCACGTTCGGATCCCGGTCCCGGCCCAGGGTGTACAGCGTCGTCGCATCCGCCATCACGGCGGCGGCTCGCGCGGCATACACGCGGAGGTGGCTGTTCCGGCTGGTCACGAACCCCGCCAGGCGCTGGCCGGCGTCGGCCGGGCGCAGGCGGCTCAGGGCCAGCAGCGCGTGTGCCGCGGGCTGCCACGACACGCCGCCCCGCTCGCGCCGGGAGAGATCGGCCGGCAGGCGGTCCAGCCATGATGCGAGCACCGCCAGGACCGCGGCATTCCCCGCACACGTCGCCGGCAGCAGGTCCGCTGCGTGCAGCCGTACCGGCCAGGCGCTGTCCACGAGCGCGGCACCCAGTGCCACGCAGTCGGTGCGCTGGCCTGCCAGCGCGCGGTAGCGAAGCCGCCACGCCGCCTCGGGCCACACGGGCGGCAATGCCAGGGGCGGGAACGAATCGCGCCGGGTAAAGGTGGAGTCGCCGATGCGATCCCATGCCCGGGTAGCGAGCAGCCGAATCCGCGGATCGGTGCTGCGGCGCCCTTCGGTCAGCGAGGTATCGAGTGTGTCACGCCGATCCTCGGCAGCGAGGATGCGGGCGATCAGGGTTGAGTCCTGCGGCCCCGGCCGGCCCTGCGCGGCGAGCGTGGCGGTGACGAGCGCGGCGAGCAGGTGCGCAATCAGGCTGGTCTGTCGGAGACAGGTCATGGGCGGGCTCCATCCATGGCGCGCGGCGCCGGTGCGCGGCGGTTGATCTGCTAGCGCAGGAAGAGATAGCTGACCGCTGCGATCACCGCCGCGAGCGGGATCGTCAGGACCCACGCCCAGACGATCCGGGTGGCGACGTTCCAGCGCACCGATGACGGCCGCTGGGCCGCCCCGACCCCGACGATGGCGCCGGTGATCGTGTGCGTGGTGCTCACCGGCACGCCGAGCGCCGACGCAATCAACACCGAGATGCCCCCCGCCGTCTCGGCGCAGAAACCGCCGAACGGGCGGAGCCGCGTGATCCGGGTGCCCATCGTCTTCACGATGCGCCAGCCTCCCAGCGCGGTGCCGAGGGCGATGGCCGTGTAGGCACCCATTTCCACCCAGAGCGGCACGTGGTCGGCGTTCGTCAGGTAGAGATGGTGCATCCACCCGGTCGAATCCTTGAACAGCGCCTGCGTGGAAACCAGGAGGCCCACCACGATGCCCATCGTCTTCTGGGCGTCGTTGGCCCCGTGGCTCAGCGAGTAGAGCCCGGCCGAGAGCAGCTGGAGCTTCCGGAAGGCGCGATCAACCGGCGCGGGCCGCGCGAAGCGGAGCAGCCAGCTCAGCCCCACCGTGAGTGACAGCGACAGAATCATTCCGAGGATCGGCGAGATCACGATGAAGAGGATGGGCTTCACCCAGCCGCCCAGGATCAGGGCATCGAAGCCGCCCTTGGCGATGGCCGCGCCGCCATAGCCGCCCAGCAGTGCGTGGGAGGAGGAGGTGGGCAGGCCGAGCCACCAGGTGAGCAGGTCCCAGATGATGGCGCCGAGGAGGCCGGCCAGGACCACGTTCGGGTCCACCACCGCCGGGTCGACGAGCCCCTTGCCCAGGGTCCTGGCAACCGCAGTACCGACGATGAAGGCGGCGGCAAAGTTGAAGAAGGCGGCCCAGAACACCGCGACGCCCGGGGAAAGGACGCGGGTGGAGACCACCGTGGCGATCGAGTTGGCGCTGTCGTGGAAGCCGTTGATGAAATCGAATACCAGCGCCACCGCGATGATGACGAGCACGAACGACACGGAGGCGTCCATCGGTCAGGCGTGCTTGATGAAGATCGACTCGAGCACGTTGGCCACGTCTTCGGCCTGGTCCAGGGTCCGCTCCAGGTTGTCGTAGATGCCCTTCCACTTGATGACCAGCAGGGCGTCCGGGGCGCCCTCGAACAGCTTCCCCACCCACTCGTGGTAGAGCGAGTCGCCCTCTTCCTCGAGCCCTTTCACCTGCTTGCAGGCATCCAGCACCGTGCCGTTCCGGTCCCGCTCCAGCGCCGCCACGCCCCGATGCAGCTGCTCGCAGGCGCGGCGGATGACATCCGCCAGCTGGCTGGCGCCGGACGGGGAGTCCCCGGCATGGAAGATCTGGATGCGGCGGGCGGTGCCGTCCATCAGGTCCATCACGTCATCCAGCCGCGAGGCCAGCATGTGGATGTCCT
>DASSNI010000128.1:0-6892 GCA_035701385.1 Candidatus Limnocylindria bacterium
GTGGGACTCATCGCCGGGCGGCTGGCGGATCGCCTCGGCCGGCCGGTGGCGGTGGCGGCGCCCATCGGCGACGAGCTGCGAGGATCGGTGCGCGCCACGGCCGACTTCCACGTCGCGGCGGCGCTCGAGGCGTGCGCGGGCGTCCTGCTGAAGCGCGGCGGACATGCCGGCGCCGGCGGATTCAGCGTGGCGGTGGGAGAGTGGGACGCCTTCGTACAGGCGTGGGGCGCGCTGGCCCGCCCTTTCCCGGCGGGTGCGGACTCGGCCGCGGGAGCGCCGGGCAGCCTCGTGGTCGACCTCGTGCTGCCGGCGGCACATTTCGGCTGGTCGCTGGCCGACGAGATCGAGCGGCTGGCGCCCTTCGGGCCGGGCCACGCGGAGCCGATGCTGGCAGTCACCGGCCTGCGCGTGGGCGACGCCCGCCGGATCGGCCCGGATGGACGGCACCTGGCGCTGCGCATGCTGCGCGGCGTCGAGACGGTTGACGCGGTCGCCTTCGACTGCCCGGTCGACCGCCGGCTGCCGGAGGAGGGAAGCCCTCTCGATCTGGTGGGCACCCTCGAGCGGGACACCTTCCAGGACACGCCGCGGCTCCGGCTGCGCGTCGTCGACTATGCGAGCGCCGGGTCCTCGCCGCTTGCCTCGCGGCGGCTGGCGGCGCGCCAGGCGCCACAGGCCGCCATGTCATCACCCGCGGCGGTCGCCGCGCGATGAGGGCCCCACCGGTCGAGCGGCTGCGGTCCCGCCTGGCGGTGGTGGGCGCGCCACTGTGCCTGGGTGTCGACCCGCACCCGGACGCGCTGCCGGAAGGGCTGCCGCGCGACGTGCAGGGCATCGAGACCTTCGCGCGCGGGATCGTGGAGGCAGCCGCGCCGTCGGCCGTGGCGGTGAAGGTCAACGTGGCCTTCTTCGAGGCATTCGGCGCGGCCGGCTGGGCCGCGCTGGAGCGGCTGCGGGCGGACGTGCCGGCCGAGCTGGTGCTGGTCCTGGACGCCAAGCGCGGCGACATCGGGACCACGGCCGAGCGCCAGGCCGCGGCACTGTTCGGCAGGCTGAACGCCGACGGGGTGACGCTCTCGCCGTACCTGGGCGAGGACGCCATCGAACCGTTCCTCGCCTTCCCGGACCGGATCGTCTACGTCCTGGCGCGGACCAGCAATCCGTCCGCCGGCGTGCTGCAGGACATGCCGGTCGGCGACGGAGGCGCCGCTCCGCTGTACCGCAGGGTGGCCGAGTGGGTCGCCGGCCGCTGGCCGGAGCCGCGCGTCGGCCTGGTTGTCGGTGCCACAGCGCCCGCGGAGCTCGCCGAGCTGCGTGCCGCGGTGCCCGGACCGGCATTCCTGGTGCCGGGCGTCGGTGCGCAGGGCGGGGACCTGCGCGCGGCGGTCCATGCCTGCCACGGGGAGCGGGCGCCGGGCCTGGTGAACGTCAGCCGCGGCATCGCTCAGGCGTCGAGCGGAGCGGATTGGCGGCAGGCCGCAGCCGACGCGGCCAGGCGCTGGGCGGCGGACATGGCCGGCGTGGGTGCTACACTCAGCGCCTAGCGGGCCGCCACTTGCCGCAATCGCCCAACGAACGAGGAACGGGCTAGACCATGGGTCCCATCGGCTGGCAGGAGCTGATCATCCTGCTGATCATCGTCCTGATCGTGTTCGGGCCGGGCAAGCTGCCGGACATCGGCAACGCCATCGGGCGCGGCGTCCGCGAGTTCCGCAAGGCGTCGAATGACCTCGAGGAGTCGATCCGCGGCGACACGAAGAAGCCCAGCGAGCCCGCCGCGCGACCCGCCTCGGAGCGCTCAGACTCCGACTAGGGCAGGCGCCCGCCGCGCATGACGCGGCTGCAGGATCGCCCCTCGTTCCCGAAGGACCGCATCGCGGCGCCGGCCGCGCGCACTGGTGACCGCCGTGACCGATGACAGCGCGACCATGACCCTGATGGAGCATCTCGAGGAGCTCCGCCATCGGCTCATCATCGTCGTCCTCACGGTCCTGGCCGCCGCGGTCGTCGGCTTCCTGCTCTCCCGGCCGGTGCTGGCGCTGCTGCGCGACCGGCTGCCGGAGGCGGACCGCACCCTCATCTTCCTGGCGCCGGCCGATGCGCTGACCGCGCAGCTGAAGATCGCCGGCTTCCTGGGCATCGCCATCGCCATGCCCGTCATCCTGTGGCAGCTGTGGGCATTCGTGGCTCCCGGCCTGACCCGCCGCGAGCGACGCTACGTGTGGCCGGTGATCGGCGCGGCGCTGATCCTGTTCGTGGGCGGGGTGCTGATCGGCTACCTCGTCATCCCGTACACGCTGCGCTTCCTGCTCGACTTCAGCGAGGGAGTGGCCACGCCGAACCTGACGATCGACGGCTACATCGGCTTTGTGACGACCATGATGCTGGCCTTCGGGCTGGTGCTCGAGTTCCCGATCATCCTCATCGGCCTGGCCAAGGTCGGGATCCTGAATCACCGACGCCTCGCGTCACAGCGGCGCTGGGCGATCCTGGGCATCGTGCTGTTCGCCATCATCCTGACCCCCGGCGGTGACCCGATCTCGCCGCTCATCCTCTCCGGCGTGATGTTCATCCTGTTCGAGGGCTCGCTGCTCATCATCCGACTCCTCGGGCGGTGAGGCCGATGGCTCCGCCGGCCGTCATCCAGCTGCTGACCCACCCGGACATGCGCGCGCACGGCGCGCCCGGCCATCCCGAGCGTGCCGATCGGCTCGATGCCGTGGCGGCCGGCGTCGCGGACGCGGCTGCCGAGCTCGGCGCCGAGCTGCAGCGTCCGGCGGTCGGCCCCGCGCCCGACGGTGCGCTGGAGCTGATCCACCCCGCCTGGTACGTGGCGGCCCTCGAGGAGGCGGAGGCAGCGGGCAGCGGCTGGATCGATTACGACACGTTCCTGGCCCCGGGGTCAATGCGGGCCGCGCGGCTGGCGGCCGGAGCCACGCTGGCCGCCGCGCTGGCGACTGCCCGGGGAGACGCGGCCGTCGCCTTCGCGGTCGTGCGCCCACCCGGTCACCACGCGTCCGAGGAACGTTCGGCGGGCTTCTGCCTGCTGAACAACGTTGCCGTGGCGGCGGCCGGTCTGCGGGCCGCTGGCGTCGCGCAGCGGATCGCCATCATCGACTGGGACGTGCACCACGGCGACGGCACGCAGGCGATCTTCGACGCGGATCCGGACCTGTGCTACGCCTCCACCCACCAGTCGCCGTTCTACCCGGGCACCGGCTCGTCCGCCGAGCAGGGCAGCGGCCCCGCGGCCGGCACGAAGCACAACCTGCCGCTGCCGGCGGGCAGCGGCGACCGCGAGTTCAGCGACGCATGGCTGGTGCAGCTGCTGCCCGCCGTCGAGGCCTTCCGGCCGGAGGCGATCCTCGTCTCGGCGGGATTCGACGCGCACCGTGACGACCCGCTGGCCAGCCTGCGCGTCACCGAGGCCGGCTACGGGGCGGTGGCCACGGCACTCGGGGAGCTGGCGGCGCGGCTGGGGCTGCCGGGCGTTGCGCTGACCCTGGAGGGCGGCTACGACCTGGCAGCGCTGCGCGCCAGCAGCGCAGCCGCGGTGCGCGGCCTGTGCATCGGCGTGCGGGGCCCGCGGGCCGTCTCCTGACCTCGGAGCCGGCCCTGCCGCGGGCTATACTCGGTTCAACCGAGGACCAGGTTCGGAGCATGGCACGAGGGCGAGCAACGACGCAGCCGGCGCGCGAACGGGCTCGCGGCCACGCGGCGGCGAAGGCTCCCCGCCAGGAGCAGCCACCGAGCGGGGCCGCGGCGCGCGAGCACGTGGTGGTCATCACCGGCCTGTCGGGCGCGGGCAAGAGCCAGGCCTCGAAGCTGTTCGAGGACCAGGGCTACTACACCGTCGACAACCTGCCGCCCGAGCTGATCGACGAGTTCCTCACCCTGCGCGACGCGGAGCCGGATCGCTACCGCCAGGTCGCGCTCATGCTCGACATCCGCGCCGGCGACCCGGCCCCCGCCATCCAGCGCGCCCGGGCGGCGCTCGCCGAGCGCGGCACGCGGCTCGACGTCTTCTACCTCGAGGCGAGCGACGTGGCGCTGGTCAGCCGCTTCAGCGAGACCCGCCACCGCCATCCGCTGCAGACCCGCGCCGGCGTGCAGGCCGGCATCGACGAGGAGCGGCGGCGCCTGGCGGCGGCCCGCGAGCTGGCGGACCACGTGATCGACACCAGCTCGCTGTCCATTCCGCAGCTGCAGGAGAAGCTCCTTTCGCGTCTGCCGGCCGACAGCGTGCGCGACACCGTCCAGGTGGACGTCGTCACCTTCGGCTTCAAGCACGGCATCCCGCTGGAGGCCGACCTCGTCTTCGACGCCCGCTTCCTGACGAACCCGTTCTACGACCCGGACCTCAAGCCGCTGACCGGGTTGCAGGCGCCGGTCCGTGACTTCGTCCTGCGGCAGCCGACCGCCTCACGCTTCCTGGACCTGGTGGCCGAGCTGCTGACCCTCACCGTGCCGGCGTATCGGGCCGAAGGGAAGACGCGGCTGACCGTGGCCCTGGGGTGCACCGGAGGCCATCACCGCTCCATCGCCCTGGCCGAGGAGCTGGCCGCGCGCCTGCGCGGGCTGGAGCACGCCTCGATCAGCATCTACCACCGCGAGCTCGAACGATGAGGCGGACGTCATGAGGCTGCGCCTGCCGCGTTGGCTGTACCCGGGCATGCACCTGAAGCGCTGGCTGGTGCTCATGGTGCTGGGCGTCACGATGCTGGGGCTGGGAGCAGCGGTGCTGATCGTGGCCGGCTACCGCCAGCTGCCCGAGGGCTCGTTCATCTTCACGCTCACCGGCGCCGGTCTGGATCGCGCCATCCGCGGCGCGCTGTTCGCGATCGCCGGCCTGGCGCTCATCGGCGTCGGCATCTGGGGCCTGATGCGCAGCATGATCTCTCCCTTCGTGGCCCGCGGCGACTCGGTGATGGAGGTGCTGTACACCAAGCGCTACCTGGCGCGCGGACCACGCATCGTGGCGATCGGTGGGGGAACGGGCCTGTCGGTGCTGCTGCGTGGCCTGAAGGGCTACTCGGCCAACATCACGGCCATCGTGGCGGTGGCCGATGACGGCGGATCCAGCGGACGGCTTCGCCAGCAGCTGGGCATCGTGCCGCCGGGTGACATCCGCAACTGCATCGCCGCCCTGGCCGATGCCGAGCCCCTCATGACGCAGCTGATGCAGTACCGCTTCCCGCCGGGATCGGGCCTGGACGATCACGCCTTCGGCAACCTGTTCATCGCCGCCATGACGGCGGTGACCGGCGACTTCGAGGAGGCGGTGCGCGAGTCGAACCGGGTCCTGGCGGTGCGCGGACAGGTGCTGCCCGCCACCAGCGTGCCGCTCAACCTGGGCGCCATCCTGGAGTCTGGCCGCACGCTGCAGGGCCAGGTCGCCATCAGCCATGCCGAGGAGCCGATCGAGCAGGTGACCATCGAGCCGTCCGACGTCCGCGGCAACCCCGAGGCGCTGGAGCGCATCCTGGAGGCGGACATGATCGTCATCGGCCCGGGCAGCCTCTTCTCGAGCGTCATGCCGAACCTGCTCATCAGCGACATCCGTGACGCGGTGGCGGCTGCCAGCGGCGTGCGGGTGTACGTCTGCAACGTGGCAACCCAGCCCGGGGAGACGGGCAGCTTCAGCGCTGCCGCCCACCTGCAGGCGGTCATGAACCACGTCGGTGACGGGCTGATCGACTACGCCCTGCTGAACAGCAACCGCAACGCCCGCCGCCCGGAGGGCTGGCTGGGCGAGCCGGTGCGGGTCGATGAGCGGCGGCTTGAAGAGCTGCCGGTCACCGTCATCGAGGAGGACCTGGTGGACGACACGAACGCCCACCGGCACGACTCGACGAAGCTGGCGACCGCCCTGATGCGCCTGCAGCAGGAAGAGCGCGCGGAGCGAGTGCGCCATCGGCGGCTGCGCCGTCCCACCGCTTCGGCCGTCTCCTAGCCGATGCTGGTCGCCGCGGAGCTGAAGGGCGAGCTGGCTCGCATTCAGCCAGCACGTGCCTGCTGCCGCCGCGCCGAGCTGGCGGGCCTGCTGTTCGTCGCCGGCGATGGGCGCGCATCCGGCTCCCGGGCCGGGATCAGCACTCTGGACCACGCCACTGCCCGCGTGGCCATGCAGCTGGCCGGTGCCATCGGCCTGCCTGCCGAAGGGCCGATGCCGGGCGCGAGCCACGCGACCGGCCATGCACCGGGTGGGCGGCGCCACCTCCAGGTCCGCCTGGCCGATGCTGGCGCCGAGCTGCCCACGCTCGACTGGGCCGATGCCAAGGCGTGCGACCGCGGCGCCTTCCTGCGCGGCGCGCTGCTGAACGCCTCGATCTCGCTGGGCTCAACCAGCACGCACGTCGAGTTCGTGTTTCGTGACCGGGGGAGGGCGCGCGAGCTCATCGAGCGGCTGCGCACCCTGAGCGTACGAGCCAGGCTGCTGCCGCGCCGCGGCCGATCGGTGGTGTACCTCAAAGGCCAGGAAGAGGTGGCGACGCTGCTGCGGCTGACCGGCGCCAACCGCGCGCTGCTGGACTTCGAGGCAGGCCGCGTGGCCCGCGACGTGCGCAACCGCCTGAACCGGCTGCTGAACGCCGAGGAGGCGAACGTCGATCGCACCGTCCGCGCCGCCGACCGGCAGCTGCGGGCCATCGCCCGGCTGGCGGCCGCCGGCGAGCTTGAGCGCCTGCCTGAGGGTCTGCGCGACGCGGCCGAGCAGCGGCGCCGCCAGCCGGACGCCGACCTGGACACGCTGGCCACCAGCCTTGGCGTCAGCCGCTCGGCGGTGAACCACCGCCTGCGCCGGCTGGTGACGCTGGCCGCCGAGTCCGACGGGGAGGACGCCTAGGTGCCCGCCCCGCGGATCCCGCTGGTGGCCGGCAACTGGAAGATGAAC